>JAFBAD010000180.1 GCA_019247975.1 Acidimicrobiia bacterium | reverse complement strand
CCGGCTGGCCGATGACGGGAAGGCGGATCGCCCACCGCACACCCGGTCCGTGGGTGGTCGTCGTCGCGTCGGTGGTCCCTCGGACGGCGGGACTCGCGGTGTCGTCGGCGGTGCTCCCGCAGGCGCCGGCGAGGGGGACGAGCAGCGCGACGAGCACGAGCAGCCGCAACGACCTGCTCGATCCCGACGACCGCATCGCGCTCCATCGGCCCCCAGCGGGATCTCTTGACGATGCGCGGGCTTCAGCCGTCGTCGACTGCAGCGACGGAGCGCGAGGATGCGCCGATGGACATCGGACTGTTCGTTCCGCTCACCGCGTTCAACGCCAACGCCGCCTTCCTGCGCGCGCTCGGTCCCGCGGTCGAGGAGCGTGGCTTCGAGTCGATCTGGCTGCCGGAGCACGTGGTGCTGTTCGACGACTACGAGTCGTCCTATCCGTACGCGGAGGACGGGAAGTTCCCCGGCGGCGCCGAGACCGGGATCGTGGATCCGCTCGTCGGCCTGACCTACCTCGCCGCGGTCACCGACCGGGTGCGGCTCGGCACCGGCATCCTGCTGCTCCCTCAGCGCAACCCCGTGTACACCGCGAAGCACGTCGCCGATCTCGACGTCCTCTCCGGCGGGCGCGTCGATCTCGGCATCGGCATCGGGTGGCTCGAGGAGGAGTTCGACGCGCTCAACGTCCCCTTCGCGCAGCGCGGCAAGCGCACCGACGAGTACCTGCAGATTCTGCGCTCGTTCTGGACCGAGCCGACGTCGTCGTTCGACGGCGACCTCTACGCGCTCCGCCCCGCCCGCATGTACCCGAAGCCGGTGCAGTCGCCGGTGCCGGTCCACGTGGGCGGCGAGAGCCGCGCCGCGATGCGACGCGCGGCGCGCCACGGGCAGGGCTGGTTCACGTTCAACCGCACCCCGGCCGAGCTCCCCGAGGTGCTGTCGCAGCTCGACGAAGCGCTCGGCGCAGAGGGCCGGACGCGCGCCGACATCACCGTGTCCGCGTCGCCCTACTTCCGCCCGCTCGAACCGGGTGACGTCGAGGCGTACGCCGCTGCGGGGGTCGATCGCCTGATCGTGATGTGCCTGGCGTTCGGTCCCGACGACCTGCTGCCCACCCTCGACACGCTGGCCGAAGAGGTGCTCGAGCGCGCTCGCGCGTGATGACGATCCCGTCGTCATCAACTTATGGACAGACTCCAGATGCGGTCATAGGGTCCCGGCCGTGCCCCCCGCGCAGCCTCTCGATGCCGAGACGCTCCTCCGCCGGCACGGCATGCAGGTCACGGCGCAGCGGTTGGCCGTCATGCGGGCAGTGACCGATCATCCGCACAGCACCGCCGACGACATCGACAAGGCCGTGCGGGTCGACATCGGTGCGATCTCGCGTCAGGCGGTGTACGACGCGCTCGCCGCGCTCACCGACAAGCGTCTCCTCAGGCGCATCCAGCCGGCCGGTTCGCCGGCCCGCTACGAGGACCGCGTCGGCGACAACCACCACCACCTGATCTGTCGGGAGTGCGGCCGGATGGTCGACGTCGACTGCGCGGTGGGCGAGACGCCGTGCCTCACGGCCGCCGACGACTCGGGCTACGAGATCGACGAGGCCGAGGTCATCTACTGGGGGCGCTGCCCCGAGTGCGTGACCGCTGCACCAACGAAGTGACGAAGCAAGAGCAGGTACCCAGCCGAACAGGAGAAGGACCACGTGTCTGAGAGTGAGAACCCGGCCATCCCCTCCCCGGAGCCGAAGGCACACGGGCCGAGGAGCAACAAGGACTGGTGGCCCAACCAGCTGGACCTGTCGGTCCTGCACGCGCACGACCCGCGCGGCAACCCCATGGACAGCGGGTTCTCGTACAAGGAGGCGTTCGCGGGCGTCGACGTCGACGCGCTGAAGCAGGACCTCATCGACGTCATGACGACGTCGCAGGACTGGTGGCCGGCCGACTACGGGCACTACGGCCCGCTGTTCATCCGCATGACCTGGCACGCCGCCGGCACCTACCGCATCGGCGACGGTCGTGGCGGTGGCGGCGAGGGCATGCAGCGCTTCGCACCGCTCAACAGCTGGCCCGACAACGCGAGCCTCGACAAGGCCCGCCGCCTGCTCTGGCCGATCAAGAAGAAGTACGGCAACGGGATCTCCTGGGCCGACCTCCTCGTGCTGGCGGGCAACGTCGCCACGGAGGCGATGGGCTTCGAGACGTTCGGCTTCGGCTTCGGCCGCGAGGACCGCTACGAGCCGGAGGAGCTGTTCTGGGGCCCGGAGGACGAGTGGCTGGGCGACGAGCGGTACAGCGGTGACCGCGAGCTCTCGGGTCACCTCGGCGCCGTCCAGATGGGCCTCATCTACGTGAACCCGGAGGGCCCGAACGGCAACCCGGACCCGATGGCGTCCGCCCGCGACATCCGCGAGACCTTCGCCCGCATGGCGATGGACGACGAGGAGACCGTCGCCCTGATCGTCGGTGGTCACACCTTCGGCAAGTGCCACGGCGCGATCGACCCAGACCTGGTGGGCCCCGAGCCCGAAGGCTGCCCGGTCGAGGCGCAGGGCCTCGGCTGGTCGAACCCCGTGGGCTCCGGCGTGGGCGAGAACGCGATGACGAGCGGCCTCGAGGGGGCGTGGACCAACAACCCCATCCAGTGGGACAACGGGTACCTCGAGAACCTCTACAACTACGAGTGGGAGCTCACCAGGAGCCCCGCCGGCGCGCAGCAATGGACGCCGAAGAACCCCGAGGCGCAGGACACGGTGCCGGACGCGCACAACCCGGACAAGCGCCATGCGCCGATGATGCTGACCTCCGACATCGCGCTGCGGACCGATCCGGCCTACAAGGAGATCACCACCCGCTTCCGCGAGAACCCGGACCAGCTGGCGGACGCCTTCGCCCGGGCCTGGTACAAGCTCCTCCACCGCGACATGGGCCCGGTGTCGCGCATGCTCGGCCCGTGGGTCCCGGAGCCGCAGCTGTGGCAGGACCCGGTCCCGGCCGCCGAGGGCGACGTGATCGACGACTCGGACGTCAAGAGCCTCAAGGAGAAGCTTCTCGGCTCCGGCCTCTCGGTCTCCGAGCTGGTCGGTCTCGCCTGGTCGTCGGCCGCGAGCTTCCGCGGCACGGACAAGCGGGGTGGCGCCAACGGTGCCCGCCTCCGCCTCGCACCGCAGAAGGACTGGGAGTGCAACGAGCCCGACCAGCTCGGTGCCCGTCTGCAGAAGCTCGAGAGCGTGCAGCAGGACTTCAGCTCGTCGGGCAAGAGCGTCTCGCTGGCCGACCTCATCGTGCTCGGCGGTTGCGCGGCGGTCGAGAAGGCGGCGCAGGACGCCGGCGTCACGATCACCGTGCCGTTCTCCCCGGGTCGCACCGACGCCACCCAGGAGCAGACCGACGCCGACTCGTTCGAGGTGCTCGAGCGGGCCGCCGACGGCTTCCGCAACCACATCCGCGCCGACGAGAAGCTGGCACCGGAGACCCTGCTGCTCGAGCGGGCCAACTTCCTCACGTTGACCGCGCCGGAGATGACGGTGCTCGTCGGCGGGATGCGGGCGCTCGGCGCGAACTGCGGTGGCACGAACCACGGCGTCTTCACCGACACGCCGGGCACGCTGACCAACGACTTCTTCGTGAACCTGCTCGACTACGACACCGCGTGGACCGTCTCGACCAACGAGGCGAACGTCTACGAGGGCAAGGACCGCCACACCGGCGAGGCGAAGTGGACCGCCACCGCGGTCGACCTCGTCTTCGGGGCCAACTCGCAGCTGCGGGCGCTGGCGGAGGTCTACGGCCAGGACGACGCGAAGGAGAAGTTCGTGAAGGACTTCGTCGCCGCGTGGGACAAGGTCATGAACCTCGACCGGTTCGACCTGAAGTAGCTCGTAGCGAAGGACGGGCCTGGTGCGCTGCACCAGGCCCGTCCTTCAGTTTTGGGCCTCCGCGAGGAACCGGTCGCGGGCTGAGGCGTCCTCGAAGCCGACGACCGTCCAGGCGTCCTCCTCGCCGGCCCGGCGCGCCGCCTCGACGCGGTGGTTGCCGTCCTCCAGGACGATCTGGCCGTCGCGGTAGGAAGCGATGACGGGGGTCGGCTCGGCCCCCGACTCGATGGCGCGGCGGAGGTCGTCGACGTCGTCGCGCCAGTCGTCCTCGTCGACCGTCTCCAGCACCGGGTGCCCGGACGGGCCGGCCAACCGGTGCAGCTGATCGAGCCGCACCCGGATCGGACCGACCCAGTAGCGCAGGTCCTTCCGCAGCTGCTGGGCCAGCAGCTCGTTGTCGCTGCCGGGGCTGCGCAGGAAGTCACCGACCCAGGAGCCGAGCTCGTCACGCGCTTCAGCGGCCCGTGCGGCGTCGGGCGAGAACTCGTCGTCCTCGCTCGGCCGCTCGAAGAGGTGGCCGGCGTCGTTGTAGCCGTGGAGCAGCCAGCGGTCCGCCTCCTCCTGGTGCTCCCAGACGGTCAGGCTGGTGTTCGTCGGCTGGAGGTGCGCGCTCGTCGACGGATCGACGATGCCGAGCAGCAACCGCATCGAGGCGATGATCACGCCCGCGTGGCAGACCGCGACGACGGTCTCGTCGGCGTGCTCGCGAGCCAGGCGGTCGAGCACGTCGCGGACCCGCTCGTGGAAGCTGTTCCAGCTGTCGCCACCCGGCGCGAAGCGCCGATCGGGCTCGGCCTCCATGTCGAACGAGCCGTAGCGCTCGTTGTACTCGGACCAGTCGGTGCCGTCGGCCTCGCCGGTGTGCACCTCGCACAGGTCGCAGTCGGTGACGGACAGCTCGAGGCCGAGGCCCGGAGCGATGATCGTCGCCGTCTCGATGGCGCGCGGGAGGACGCTGGCCATGAGCACGTCGGCGCGCACCTCGCCCGACGCCGCGAGGTGGTCGCGCAGGGCCTCGGCCTGGCGGCGCCCCTCCGGGGTCAGGCCCTGGCAGCCGGTGGGCCCGGCGATCGGGCCGTGGAACCCGGCGTAGGCCTCACCGTGACGGACGAGGATCAGGCGCATCGCCCCTATCTGGCCCGGCGCGCGGCCGGGAAGACCTCCCGACTTCTTCCGAGATGTCCTTGTTGTGGCCTTCGTCAGGCCGATAGCTCCCGGTCGACCGTCGAGGAGGCCCCTCCATGCGCACGTCCCGGATGCTCGCGACCGCCCTGGCCGCCGTCGCACTGCTGGCCGCCGGCGCCGGCGCTGCGTCAGCGGACCCCTCGGACCCGGGCTCATTGACCTCGGCCGACGGCACGCTGGTCGACGGCGCCGGCCACACGGTCGGACAGGTGCTGGCGATCGACGACGGCACCACGACGTTGTGGCTGGTCTTCGCCCAGGGTCTCATGCCCGGGCTGCACGGCATGCAGCTCCACGAGGTGGGTGACTGCGGCGGCGACTTCGCGGACGTCGGCCCTCGCACCGGCGGTGCGCCACTGGCGACGCTCTCGACCGACTCGACCGGCCAGACCGTGAGCGAGTTCACGACCAGTTCGGACGACCTCGGCGCGCTGGCCGACGACGACGGGTTCTCGGTCGTCGTCTACGACCACCCTGACAACCGGGCCAACGTCCCGGCCCGCTACCAGAGCACCGACGCCGTGGCCTCCGGTCCGGACGCCCAGACCGTCGCCACCGGGGACGTCGGGTCCGGCATCGCCTGCGCGCCGATGGAGACCGATGGCGGCGTGACCTTCGACACCGCCCAGCGAGACCGGGCGGCCTTCGACCGCCGAGCGAGCGCGCGGATGAAGGGTGCAGCGGCGACGCGGAGCCGTGCGCGCGCCGCAAGCCCGTCGGTCGATCTCCTCGCGGCCGACATCGTCGACGACGCCGGCCATCGCCGCGGCCAGATCCGGTTCGTGGCCGGACCTGACTCGGTGACCGCCCTCGAGGTGCAGGTGCAGGGGCTCGACGCGGGCGCGTACGCGCTGCAGCTCCACTCGAGCGGTACATGCACGGGCGACGGCTTCAGCGACACCGGGCCCCGGCTCGACGACGTGGACCTGCCCGACCTCATCACGACGACCGATGGCCTCGACGCGTTCGGCGGGTTCGCCGGCGGCATCGAGCTCGCGACGGTCGACCTCCCGACCCTGGCGAGCCTGCTGACCGGCGACGGCACGAGCGTCGTCATCCACACCAAGTCGGACAACCACGCCAACATCCCGGCCCGGTACACGGCCACCGGTGCGGACGGCCCCGGCCCGGATGCCACGACCCAGGCCACCGGCGACGCCGGCGTCGGCATCGTGTGCGGCACCCTGCGCACCGTCCCGCCGGCCGAGCGCTACATCGACGCCGTCTACGGGACCGAGCTGAACCGCATCGCCGAACCCAGCGCGATCGCCACGTGGACGGCGTACCTCGGGCGCCACCAACGGTCGGGCTTCGTCGCTGCGGTGAACGACAGCCTCGAGGGCCGGCGCGCGCTCGTCACCCAGACCTACGAGCTCTACGCCGGCATCGAGCCCGACAGCAGCGGCCTCGCGTACTGGTCGAGCCAGGCGGCCCGATCGTCGTTCAACGAGGACGCCCTGATCTCCGCCCTCCTCGGCTCGCGCTCGTACTACGAGTCGGTCGGAGGCACGAGCGCCGACTTCGTCGACGACCAGTTCCTGTCGCTCCTCGGCCGCGATCCGACGAGCGGCGAGGCGGCGATCTGGCGTGCGTACCTCGGCCGCGGCGGCTCCCGCTCGACGATGGCTGCCGCGCTGCTCGCGAGCCCGGAGGGTCGGGCCTTCAGGATCGAGGACCTCTACCTGAGCACCGTGGACCGCGAGCCCGAGCTCCCCGAGTTCGCCATCTGGCTCGAGTACCTCGATCGCGGCGGCCGGTTCCGCAGCCTGCGCATCTCGCTGCTCTCGAGCCGCGAGTACTACGACACCGCCGTGTCCTCGGCCGGGCTCACGGACGTGTTCCTCTAGCCACATCCGGTCCCGACGGGGATCGATCCGGGGGCGCCGATCCGCAGGCCCGTGCAGACCTCCGTGGTCCTCGGTCCGCCGTCCTCACGCTGGTCGGTGATCTGGCGCACCCGGTGCTTGCCGAGCACGACCCACGTGCGCACCAGCTTCGTCGGCAGCTCGTAGCCGTCGCTCGTCTTGCGGCCGCTGTTGCGCGTGCCCGGCGAGATGATGACGAGCTGCGCCCGCCTGCCCGTCTGCAGCGCCTGACCGATGCAGACGTAGGCCTCCGGTCCGGGGAACAGCGCGGTGCTGGGCCAGCCGGCCATCTGGTTGCTGGTGCCGCAGTCGGTCGCATCCGACGGGTTCGGGGGCGGTGACACCGACGGTCGTGGTCGCGACGATGACGACGATCGCGCCGGCAGGGCGGCGTCGTCGTGCGAGCACCCGACGACGCCGATGACGAGCAGCGCGACGATGACGAGGCGAGCGGCCACTGCCCGAACTGACGCCTGACCCTCCCTCGCCGTTGACAGCGCGACCGATCTCAGCTGCGGGTGGCCCACACGGCGTAGAGGGGGTCGCCGGGGTGGTCGGGGGGCGTGCGGCGGCTCACGGTCGGCTCCTCGAAGGCGCCGGAGCGGACGAAGTACTGGGCGACGATCGCGCACCGGTCCTCGTCGGTCCCGTACAGCCAGCCGCGGATCGCCTTCGTGGCGAACACCCGGTTGCTGAACGTGCAGACGAAGCGACCGCCCGGCCGCAGCACGCGAGCGACGTCGGCGAAGACCTCGATCGGCTGGGTGAGGTAGTCCACCGAGACGCAGCAGACGACGTCGTCGATGCTCGCATCGGGCAACGGGATGCGCGGGTCCGCGTTGAGGTCGGTCACGATGCGCTCGGCGGCCATCGGGTTGGCGCGGAGCTCCTCGTACAGCGCGCCGACCGCCGCGATC
>JAFBAD010000157.1 GCA_019247975.1 Acidimicrobiia bacterium | reverse complement strand
AACGCCGCGAACTTCGAGTGGGCGCCCGCGTTCCGGGTGCTCGAGGTGGTCGACGGGCCGACCGCGCTCGTGCTGTCCGACGGCGCGGACCACAAACGGCGGCGCCGGCTCGTGCAGCCCGCGTTCTCGATGAAGCGGATCGACGCGCACCTCGGTGTCATCGTCGAGGAGCTCGACCGCGCGCTCGACGGCTGGACGACCGGCCGGCGGTTCCGGGCCTACGACGACCTGCGGGTCGCGGTGCGGCGCATCGTGCTCCGCACGCTGTTCGGCGACCTGCTCGCCGACCGCGCCGACGAGGTGGGGGAGCTCCTCGGTCCGGCGCTCACCTACGTGCAGCGCACGCCGTTCACCCGCTTCGACCGTGATCTGCGGGTCAACGCCTATGCCCGCGCCGTGCGGGGCGTCCGGGCCGCGGACGCGGTCATCTCCGCGGAGGTCGCCCGCCGTCGCGCCCACGGGGTCGACGCCGACGAGCACCCCGACGTCCTGAGCGCGCTGCTGGTCGGTGCCGAGGACGATCAGCTGACCGACGCGGAGGTGCTCGACCAGGTCCGCAGCCTGATCGCCGCGGGCTACGACACCACCTCCGCGGCAGCCGCCTGGATCGCTCACGAGCTCGGGCGGCGTCCCGACGTCCTGCGTGCCCTGCGCGACGAGGTCGACGCGGTGCTCGGCGATCGTCCACCGACGCTCGACGACCTGCGCCGGCTGCCCACGGTGGACGGCGTCGTGCGCGAGGTGCTGCGGCTGTGGCCGCCGGGCTTCGTCGCCGGCCGCCGCTCCGTGGCCGACTGCGAGATCGCTGGCCGCTCGATCCCCGGCGGGTCGATGGTGCTGTACAGCGCGTACGTCACGGGCCGCGATCCGGAGCTGTGGCCCGAGCCGGAGCGCTTCGACCCGGCCCGTTGGGCCCCGGGTGCACCGGAGCCGGCGCCGTACTCGTTCGTCCCGTTCGGCGGCGGCGCCCGACGCTGCATCGGCTTCGCGCTCGCCACCCTGGAGCTGCAGGTGCTCGTCACCCGCCTCGCGCAGCGGGCCCGCTGGCGGCTCGAGCGAGCGGACACGAAGGCAGTCGGGATCGCCAGCGCGGTCCCGAAGGGCGGCGTCCCCATCACCGTGCTCTGACCCCGACACCGTTCCTGCGTGCGATCGTCTCCGAAACTGGAGACGATCGCACGCAGAATCGCTTCAGGGGGCGACGGTCACCGGCTCGAGATCGGGGCGCTCGTCGCCCGGTGCCGGGTCGTCGTCGACCGCTTCGATGTGGACGTCGGGCAGCAGGCGGTCGAGCCAAGCAGGCAGCCACCAGTTCGCCTTGCCGAGCAGCTCCATCGTCGACGGGACGAGCACCAGCCGGACGATCGTCGCGTCGACGAGGATCGCGACGGCGAGGCCGACGGCGAACAGCTTGAGCTGGCGCTCGTCGCTGCCCAGGGCGAAGGCGAGGAACACGGTGATCATGATCGCCGCAGCCGCGGTGATCACCCGCGCGGTGTGGGCCAACCCGTTCGCCACTGCGGACGCGTTGTCACCGGTGGCGAGGTACTCCTCCCTGATGCGCGACAGCAGGAAGACCTCGTAGTCCATCGACAGCCCGAAGAGGATGGCGAACAGCATGATCGGCACCCAGGACTCGATCGGGCCCTCGCGCCCGATGCCCACGACGCCCCCGAGCCAGCCCCACTGGAAGATGGCCACGATCACGCCGTAGGCCGCGCCGATGGAGAGCAGGTTCATGATCGCCGCCTTGAGCGGCACCAGCACCGAGCGGAACACGACCATCAACAGGATGAACGAGAGCCCGATCACCACTGCGAAGAAGATCGGGAGCCGCGCCGCGACCTGATCGGTGAAGTCGGTGAACGTGGGCGTGATGCCGCCGACCTTCACGTCGAGGTCCGTGCCCTGCGTGGCGCCGGGGATCACGTCGTCGCGCAGGGTGTGGACGAGGTGGGAGGTCGCCTCGTCCTGCGGCGCGCTGGCCGGGTTCAGGTAGATGACGGCTGCGGTGCGGTCCGGGTTCGGGATCGGCGGCGAGACGTCGGCCACGCCGGCGGTGTGCGACAGCGTGCCGGTGAGGCGCTGCAGGGCGGCGAGGTCCGAGCGGCCGTGCAGCGGGCTGGCCAGCACGAACGGCCCGTTGAAGCCGGGGCCGAAGCCGTCGGCCAGGAGGTCGTAGGCCTGCCGGGTGCCGAAGCTGGTCGGGTTGTTGCCCGCGTCGGAGACGCCGAGGCGCATGGACAGCGTCGGCGCGGCGAGCACGAGGAGCACGGCCAGGCTGACCAGGGCCGCGACGACCGCGCGGTGCTGCATGACCCGGCTCCACCGGTAGGAGAGCGAGCGGTGGCCCCGCTCGTCGTCGGCCCGGAGCGGGCGGAGGCCCCAGCGGTCGATGTTGGTGCCGGCGAAGCCGAGCAGTGCAGGCAGGAGCGTGACCGATCCGAGCATGGTGAGCAGCACCACGAGTGCGGCGCCGATGGCGACGCCGTAGATGAAGTGGAAGCCCATGAGGAGCAGACCGAGCATCGAGATCACGACCGTGAGCCCGGCGAACATGACGGCCCGACCGGCGGTCCGCATCGCCTTGCGGGAGGCATCGGCCGGATCGAGCCCGTCGTGCAGCCCCTCTCGGTAGCGGGTCACGATCAGCAGCGCGTAGTCGATCCCCACGCCGATGCCGATCATCGACGCGATCTGCGGCGCGAAGCCCGGCGTGCTGACGCCGTAGGTGAGCAGCGTGAGGACGGCGAGGCCGATGCCGATGCCGAACACCGCAACCGCGATGGGCAGACCCATGGCGAGCACCGACCGGAACGCCAGCAGCAGGATGATCACCGCGC
>JAFBAD010000339.1 GCA_019247975.1 Acidimicrobiia bacterium | reverse complement strand
TTGAGCCCCGTGCTTGCGCCACCCAACCTCGGACGGGGTTGGCGGGTGTGATGTGGGATGGAGGGGGTGGGGGTCGAAGAGCTCTTCGAGCGGGACTACGCCCGTCTCGTCCGCGCGCTCGGGGTGGCGTTCGGCCCTGAGGCAGCGGCCGATGCGGTGCAGGACGCCTTCATCCGGGCCGCTCGCCGGTGGGGGCGGGTCGGCCGGCTCGCAGACCCCGCCGCCTGGGTCCGCCGCGACCTCACCGACGAGCGCCTGGACCTCCGCAAGGCGATCGACGGCCTGCCCGACCAGATGCGCATCACCGTCTGCCTCCACTACCTGGCCGACCTCTCGGTCGAGGACGTGGCCGCGGCCCTCGCCGTCGCACCCGGAACGGTGAAGTCCAACCTCCACGACGCGCGGAAGCGCCTCCGCATCGACCTGGAAGAAGAACATCATGGATGACCTGCGCACCGCCCTGGCCGAGCTCGCACCCGAGGTCGACACCGACGCCGCGCTCGAGACCTTCCGCACCCACGTGCGCCGGAGCCGGCGACGGCGACGCATCGGCACCGCGCTCGCGATGCTCGCCGTGGTCGGCTTGGTCGCCCTGGTGGCGAGTGCCGCCGGCCACGACGGGCGGACCCAGGTCGTCGCGGGCAGTGGGGACCGCACGGCGTCCGAGCGGTCGACGCTCCTGCCCGGTCGGGACTTCACCGAGCTCGCGGTCATCGCCGGCGGTCGAGCTCGGCCGGGGACGCTGTCCTCGGCCGCCGCCACGTCGCAGATCGACGACCTCCGCAACACCACCGGCTTGGCCACCCCGATCCACCTGGAGCAGGGCACCGTGATCCTCTCCATGACCGTCGTCGACGACGACTGCCCGGACACGATCGCCGCCTTCGAACGCACCGATCACGTGCTGACCCCCTCCTTCGACAGCACCCACACCGGCTGCGACGACCCGGCCGGCGCCCTGACGTTCGTGGTGGCGCTCACCCCTCCCGCCGACCTCCGCCCGGCCTTCACGCTGCGCCTTCCGGCCCACCCCCCGTATCACGAGGAAAGCCGGCTCAGGGTCGAGGTACCGTCCGCCGGCTCCCCTTCGACGGCAACGACCACGACGACACCCACCACCGTGCGCACACCGGATCAGGACGTGACTGCGATCCGCGCAGCCTTCCTCGGTTGGATCGACGCCACACCGAAGGACGACGTCGCCGCGTACGTCGAGGACTACGCCTCGATCCAGACGTCGCTGCAGGCGGGCATCGCGCAGCACTCGACGGAGGACCTGTCCACCTACTCCGGACGCGTCGACACGATCTCGCTCCTCGACGCCACGCACGCGGCCGTGACCTACAGCATCGTCCACAACGGCGTTCCCCAGTTCTCGGAACGGCCGGGTCGAGCCGTCAAGGTCACCGGGGTCTGGAAGGTCACGCGCGGAACCGTGTGCGACCTCCTCGCCCTCGGTGGCATCACCTGCCCGCCGTAGCCGGACCACGCACGCGCACAACCGCTTGACCTTCGAGCCGACTCGAAGGCTTACGGTGCGGCGGTGAGCACCTTCACGATCGGCGAGGCGGCGGAGCGCAGCGGGTTCAGCGCCACCGCGCTCCGCTACTACGAGGACATCGGCCTGGTCGTGCCGACCAGCCGCACCGACGCCGGCTACCGGATCTACGACGACGCCGCCCTGACCCGGCTCTCGTTCATCGCGCGCGCCAAGCAGCTCGGGTGCAGCCTCGACGAGATCACCGACCTCGTGACCGTCTGGGACGGTGAGCGCTGCGGCCCCGTCCAGCGACGGTTCCACGAGCTGGTCACCGCGAAGATCAGCGCCGCGCAGCGTCAGATCGACGAGCTCAACGCGCTCGTCGGTCAGCTCCACGACGCGGCCGCCCACCTGGACCGCCCGCCCACCGACGGACCGTGTTCCGCCGCATGCGCCTGCATGGCCGTAGACGCGACCGCTCCCGTCGCGTGCACCGCCAGCGGTGCCGAGCTCGCGGTTCGCACCGAGCAGCTCGAGCGGATGCGCGCGGACCTCGACGGGTTCGAGCGCACCGCACACGGGTTGCTCCTGCACTTCCCGGACCGGACCGACATCGCGTCGGAGGTCCGGAGGTTCGTCGCCGACGAGCAGGGCTGCTGCGCGTTCTGGGACTTCGCCACGACGACGCAGGAAGGCATCATCACGCTCCGCTGGGACGGGCCAGCGGAGGTCGACGAGCTCCTCGACCGCCTCGCCGACTTCTTCGCAGGCGATCAGCCGATGCCCGCGATGGACGGCCTGCTCTGACCGGCTGATCCCTCAGCGGCGCACCGGGTAGCGGAGGTGGAGGGCCCGGATCCCCTGGACCACCTCGGGATCCTCGAGCACCACGTGCGCACCGACGAGCTCGCCGAAGTAGCGGACGCCGGTGCCGAACAGCACCGGCACCTGGCTGATGCACAGCTCGTCGACGAGGCCCAGGTTCACCGCCTGCTGGATGACGTCCGCGCTGGCGATCGTCACGAACCTCTCGCCTGCGATCTCCTTGGCCGTCGCGACGGCCTCCTCCACGCTGCCCGTGAAGGTGGTGCGCGGGAACCGCTCCGCGGCGTCGTCCGGCGGTGGCCGGTGCGTCACGACGACCACCGGGGCACCGACCGGGTGGTTGTCGCCCCAGCCGTCGGTGAGGTCGAACAAGCGGCGCCCGGAGATCAGCGCACCGCACCCTGACATGAGCTCCTGCAGCATCGGCGCGCTCGCGGCGTCGACCGAGAACCGCATGTCGTCCTGCGCGCTCGTCACCACGACGTCGCCGCCCCAGTACCAGTCGAAGAGCTCCGCCGGGTCGTCGTCGGGCTGCGCCACGAACCCGTCCAACGACATGCACATGTGGGTCAGCACCTTGGTCATGCCTGTCCGACTGCGCTCGGCCGCCGGACTCATCGGCACGGAGACGCTCGTTGTGCCGCAGGTGCGGCAGACAAGCAGCAGGACCGTTCGTACGGTCCCCGCATGACAAGCTCCCGGTTGGTCCGCCGCGTCGTCGCGGGTGCGCTGCTCGTGATCCCATCCGCCTTCGCCGGCGTGGTCGCGACCGCTGCGCCCGCCCATGCGGTGACGGGCACGCAGACCGTCACGTTCAGTGCCACCGGTGCGCCCCAGACGTGGACGGTCCCCGAGGGCGTCTACGCCATCCAGCTCGTGCTCGACGGCGGACAAGGCGCAGCCGGCTCCGACGTGTCGGGACTCAGCTCCGGCGGCACCGGAGGAGCGGCCGCAGAGGTCATCACCAGCGTCCCCGCCACCCCGGGACACGTCCTGACGATCGACGTCGGCGAGGCCGGCCACCTAATCGACGGTCACTACGACGGCGGCAAGGGCGGCTGGGGCGCCTATCCCGGCGGTGACGGTGGCACGGCGTACGCGGTCGCCGGCGTCGGCGGGGGCGGGGGCGGCGCGAGTGCGGTCCTCGACGGCACGGATCCGCTCGCCGTCGCCGGCGGTGGCGGCGGGGGTGGAGGTGGCGGAGCGAGCATCGGCAACGACGGCGGCCAGGGAGGTGGCCACACCACTGCCGGGTCGCTCGCCGGCGGCAACGGGAGCGGATCCGGCGCAGGAACGGGCGCGAGCCTCCGCGGCGTGGGCACCACGAGCGGCGGCGCGGGAGCGTTCTCGACCGAAGGCACCTTCGGAGGGAGCGGCGGAGGAGGCGGCGGCGGGTACCGCGGTGGCGCGGGCGGCAGCAGTGGCGCTGCGGGATCGGGCGGCGGAGGAGGAGGCGGGGGCGCCATGTCCTACGTGGGCGACCGTGCGATCGACACGCAGCTCACCTCGGCCGGCAACCGCGGCGACGGTCGCATCACCGTGACCTTCCCTTCGCCGAGCATCGTCACGGTGGCCGCGTCGCCGACCTCGCCGTCCTACGGAACCGACGTCACGGTTACCGTCACCGTCACCGCCCCCGCGGGCCTGGCGTCCGGCTACGTGATCCTGAACACCGGCGTGTTCCAGAACACCGGGACGGTCTGCGGTCCCACCGCTGCGCTCGTCAACGGCTCGTTCACCTGCACCGTCCCGGCGAGCGCCTTGGACGTGGGCGCGAACATCATCAGCGCCGTCTACCTGCCCGAGGACGAGATCGACTTCGCCGGCGCGAGCGGCAGCGCCCCCATCCCCGTGACGAAGGCCGCCACCACGACGGCCCTCTCCTCGTCGGTGAACCCCTCGATGCCCGGCGCGCCGGTCGCCCTCGTCGCGAAGGTGGGAGCCTCGACGTCGGGCATGAAGGCGCCCACCGGAACCGTGACGTTCTCGGACGGGTCCACCATCGTCTGCTCGCAGGTCGCAGTTGCGGCTGACCTGACTGCCCGCTGCACGACCTCGTCACTCACCGCAGGTACCCACGGCCTCGTTGCGACCTACAGCGGCGACGATCGGTACGCCGGATCCGCGTCAGGCGCGTCCCTGCAACAGGTCGTGCTCGGACCGCCCGTCGCACGTGTGGCCGCCGTCAAGAGCGTCGGCTCGAAGGCGACCACCACGATCGACGGCTCCGACTCGTCCGATCCGCAGGACGAGCCCCTCACCTACTCGTGGACGCAGATCGGTGGCCCGCCGGCGGTCATCGCGGACCCCGACGAGGCGAGGACCGCGGTGACGGCGCCGGCCGGACCGGCCGACGTCACCCTCCGACTCACGGTCACGGACGCCTCAGGGCTGAGCAGCACGAGCGACGTCGTCATCCACGTCCGGGCACCCAAGTAGGTCCCTACAGTGTCGGCGTGGTGGCGGCGCCGTCGCGCGAGGAGCTCGAGGCTGCGCACTGCTGGCTGGACCACGACGCGGTGCCCGGCAACCCGGAGGTCACCGACTTCCGCCGGGCGGTCCGCTTCCACAACGCGACGTGGCGTGAGGCCAACGGCTTCCCGATCGGCACGCACCGGACCCGACCCGGGGTGCCGCCACGCCTCGTCGGCAGCCAGCTCGACCGTGACTTCGCCAAGGAGACCGGCGCCACCTTCCTGACCGACAGGGCACGCGCCGCAGGGCGGGCCCGCTCGGAGCTGGTCGAGCCGCACCAGCGGTTCGACCGGCAGCTGTTCTGGGCCGACCTGCTGTCGTCGGAGGCGCTGGCGGTCAACCTGTTCGGCGACCTGCACGCCGATCTGGCTCGCGCCGATCGCGCGGTGCACGCATGGTGGCCCGATGCTCCGGGCCGCGTGTCCGAGGTCCGCTTCTCCCACTCGCCCGGACGGTTCGATCCGGCCTACTCGAACAGCCTCCGCTCGTTCGACGCGATGTTCGTGCTCGACCTCGACGACGGCACCCAGGGTGCGATCGCGGTGGACGTCACGTACCGCGAAGTAGCGAACCGCGAGGGCGTGAAGCCGACCCACCTGCCGCGGTTCACCGAGATCCACGACCGCTCTGCAGCGTTCGTGCCCGGCGCGGTCGACGCGCTGAGCCAGTCGCTGTTGGCCGTCATGTGGCTCGAGCACATCCTCCTGCTCTCGATGTTGCAGCACGCCAGCGGCAACTGGACGTGGGGCCGCTACGTGGTCGTCCACCCCGAGGGCAACCTCGATTCGGTGCAGCGCATCGACGAGTACCGAGGGCAGCTAGCCGACGACACGACCTTCGACTCGACGACGATCGAGGACCTCCTCGGCGCCAAGGTCCTCACGCAACGGACGACTGCGGCGCTGCGGCGCCGCTACCTCCCGAAGTAGATCAGTAGCGCTCGACCGGATCGACGACGCCCTGGAGCGGTTCGCCGGCAACGTAGCGGCGGACGTTGTCGACCAGCAGCTCGACGATCCGGCTGGCGAGCGCAGGGCTGCTCCACGAGATGTGGGGACTCAGCCGCACCTTCGGGTGGTCGTAGAGCCAGTGGCCCTCGGGGAGCGGCTCGGGGTCGCACACGTCGAGGCTGGCCATCGCGACCCGGCCGTCGTCGAGCGCGACGCGCAGCGCGTCCTGATCCACCAACGCGCCCCGGGCGATGTTGACGAGGTGCACGCCCGGCTTCACGGCCTCGAGCTCGGCTGTGCCGACGAGGTGCTCCGTCTTCGGGGTGGCCGGCGCCGCGAGCACCAGGTGGTCGACGCGCGGGAGCATCTCGTCGAGCGACCCGACGACCGTGACGCCGGGAACGGGGCTCGGCGCATCGGTCCGCCGCACGGCGAGGACGTCCATGCCGAACGCGGCGGCCCGCGTGGCGATCGCCGTGCCGATGCCGCCGAGGCCGACGAGCCCGAGCGTGCGGCCGTGCAGCCCGCCGAGCTCGGTCCAGCTCCAGTGGGCCGGCGGTTCGTGCACCCACGCGTCCGGCAGGCGCTTCTCGAACGCGAGCATCACTGCGAGGACCCACTCGGAGATCGGCACCGCGCCGGCGCCCCGCGAGCAGGAGACGACCCGGCCCTCGAGGATCTCGGGCGGCATGCCGTCGACGCCGGTCCCGAAGAAGTGGACCCACTCGACGCCGCGGTCGCACAGCTCGATCAGGTTGTCCGCCCGATGCGTGGCGACGAGGACCTCGCCCCGCAGGTCCGGCGGGAGCTCACCGCTCGTCGGCACGACGACGACCTCGGCGTCGGGCGCCGCGGCCCGGATCGCATCGGCGATGTCGCCGCCCATGTGGGTCAGGATGCGCATCCACCGAGGTCTACCAGCGCCGGGACGACGAGCTTCCCGCCTTCTATGTCCTTGCCTTCCCCTAGCGACCGCTCCGGGGGAAGTCCGCCGCAACCGCCTTCGACATGGCGGTTCCGAAGCGGAAGGCGCCGCTCGACCAGACCGCGCAGGCCTGCGTCACGCCGAACTCGGCGGCCGCGGCGTTCGGACAGAAGTGCGTGCCGTCGGGCGCCCGGACCACGTTCACGCGACGACCGTGGCTGTCCCTGCCCCCGGTGCACGGCTCGTGGGGCAGGCACGGGAGCGTCTTGGTCCACCGGCCGTGATCGAGGACCGCAGCGCCGGCATCGACGTACCGGGCCGACGGGTGGCGGACGGCCTGGTTCCGGTACATCGAGTTGAGCGACCCGGGGTGGAACTCCCCCGGCTTGCCCGGCGCCCCGACCGGCGCGCCCACGAAGTACACGCGGGCCTTCGGGAAGATCCGCAGGACCTCCTGGGCGTCGCTGCGGTACGCGTCGACCGGCTCGTCGCCGGTCATCGGCGCTCGGGAGCGCATGCACTGGCTGAAGGCGTTGCCGATGAACTCGACGACGACCGCGTCCGGGTGCATCTCGGCGGCGTCCTTGCGCATCGTGTGGAAGAAGTCGCAGATCGCGGTGCCGCCCCAGGTGCGGGCCTGCACGTCGGCGCCGGCGGCCGCGAGGGTGAAGGCGAAGCTCTGGCGGGACTCCCAGGCCAGCGAGTCGCCGTAGAGGACGACCCGGGGCCGGATGTGGCCGGGGGCGATGGAGAGGGGCTCGAGCCGGTTGGGTCGGGCCGCCGGCGACGGAGCGGGGGCGGACCCGCCGGCGTCGTCGATGGCCGCCGCACCGCCGGCCCACAGCGCCGCCACGGCCACGAGCGCAGCGACGAAGGTCGACAGCGCGATCCACCACCCCGCGCGCGATCCCGAGTTCGGTGCATCCCACCCCATCCCGGCGGCCACCGTGACACAACGGGCGTAAGTTGCGGCTTAGGCCAGCAAGGACCGTCGATCCCGGGGAGCGGCCATGCGACAGATGAGCGGCCAGGATGCAGCGTTCCTCTACGGCGAGACGCCGAACTGGCACATGCACGTGTCGGCGCTCATGGTGCTCGACCCGTCGACCTGCCCGGACGGCTGGTCGTTCGCGCGATTCAAGGAGCTGCTGGTCGAGCGGATGCCCGAGGCGCCCCAGCTCCGCTGGAAGCTCCGAGATGTCCCGTTCGGCTTGGACCGCCCGTACTGGATCGAAGACCCGGACGTCGACCCGGACTTCCACATCCGCCGGATCGGCGTGCCGTCCCCGGGCGGACCCCAGGAGCTGGCCGACCTGTGCGGTCACCTGGCCGGCCTCAAGCTGGACCGGAGCCGGCCGCTCTGGGAGGCCTGGGTGATCGAGGGCCTCCCCGAGGGCCGGGTCGCCCCGT
>JAFBAD010000277.1 GCA_019247975.1 Acidimicrobiia bacterium | reverse complement strand
CCGAGACCGCAACACCCACCCCAGGAGGCCATTCATGAAAGCTGTTGTGTACGAAGGACCGCACCAGGTCAGCGTCAACGACGTACCGGACGCGAGCATCGAACGAGCAACCGATGTGCTGGTGCGGATCACCGCAACGAACATCTGCGGCTCGGACCTGCACATGTACGAGGGCAGGACCGATTTCGAGACCGGCCGCTGGTTCGGCCACGAGAACCTCGGCGAGGTCATCGAGGTCGGCGACGGCGTCGACAAGGTCAAGGTCGGAGAGCGGATCGTCCTGCCCTTCAACGTCTCGTGCGGGTTCTGCAAGAACTGCGAACGAGGCCTCACCAACTACTGCCTCACCACCCAGCCCGATCCGCAGATGGCCGGCGCCGCGTACGGGTTCGCCGACATGGGGCCTTGGCAGGGCGGGCAGGCGGAGCTGCTCCGGGTGCCCTACGGCGACCACAACTGCCTGCGGCTCGGCGAGGACTCGATCGACAAGGAGGACGACTACGTCATGGTCGCCGACATCTTCCCGACGGGGTACCACGCCACGGAGCTGGCCGGTGTGCTCCCCGGCGACTCCGTGGTCATCTACGGCGCAGGGCCGGTCGGTCTCATGGCCGCTCTGTCCGCGACGATCAAGGGCGCGTCGAAGGTGATGGTGATAGACCGCCATCCCGACCGGCTGCAGCTGGCCGAGCAGATCGGCGCCATCCCCGTCGACGACTCGAACGTCGATCCCGTCGAGTTCGTGTTGGAGCAGACCATGGGTCTGGGTGCGGACCGGGGTTGTGAGTGCGTGGGCTACCAGGCGCACGACCCGGGGGGCACGGAGCACCCGAACATGACGCTCAACAACCTGGTCAAGTCGGTGCGCTTCACCGGCGGCATCGGATCGGTCGGCGTGTACGTCCCAGAGGACCCCGGCGGCCCGAACGAGCTGGCCAGGCAGGGTCAGGTGGCCTTCGACTACGGCCTGCACTGGTTCAAGGGACAGACCATGGGCAGCGGGCAGTGCCCGGTAAAGAAGTACAACCGGCGCCTGCGCGACCTGATCGCCGCCGACAAGGCCCAGCCCTCCTGGATCGTCTCCCACCACCTTTCCCTGGACGAGGCGCCGGACGCCTACAAGCACTTCGACAGCCGAGACGACGGCTGGACCAAGGTCGTCCTGCACCCGTCCCATTGACACGAGCCCGGTTCGCCCGTCAGGAACCGATCGAAGGAGAGAGCACCATGACAACACAGGTCAGCAAGGCGCTTCTGGTGCGCCTCGAAGCACTCCCCGGCAGGGAGGACGACGTCAGTGACTTCTTGGCCAAGGGCTTGTCGCTGGTCGAAGGGGAGCCGAAGACCGTGAGGTGGTTCGGCATCCGGTTCGGACCGTCGTCGTTCGGGATCTTCGATGCGTTTCCCGACGAGGACGGGCGCCAGTCGCACCTGTCGGGCGAGGTCGCGAGAGCGCTCGGTGAGCAGACGGGCGAGCTCTTCGAGGAGCCGACGATCGAGCAGCTCGATGTCGTGGCGGAGAAGCAGCCTTCGTAGCGACGAGGAGCAGGCGCTTCACCCACACGTCGGCTCGGGTTGGACCGCGGAGTCAGGCGGCGCGGGCCTCCGCGTACTCATCGGACCCGAGGACCCACAGAAACGACTGAACGTCGATCTGATCTCGCGGTCGCAGATCCGCCAACTCGGCGCGTACGACGCGTGCGAGCTCCAGCACGCTCGAGTACGTCTCCCAGTCAGGGGTCGAGTGGTAGCGGAGGTCGAAGCCGTAGGCCGCGGCCGCCCGGCGCATCGTGAGCGGCTTCACGAACACGTGGACGCGAGGTCGTGCGATCGCGCCGAACACGGTGACCACGGGCCACGTCGCAACACGGGTCTGGCGACGCGGGAGCGACTGCACTACGTCGGTCCAGCGCTCGAAGCGCGCGCGCTCTCCTCCGGGGCCGTGGAGCCAGTCGTAGAGCCCCTCGGCGAACCGGTGGGCGCCGACCTCCGAACGGACAACGGCGTCCCGCAGCGCCATCTTCTCGAACGAGAACAGCAACGGCCGGCCCGCCTCGACGCGCACGGCGCCGGCCGCCACGTCCCGATGCCGGCCCGCCTCGAGCGCCGCCCGCAGCTCGGCCTCGCCGCCGACCTCGTCTCGCCACCTGCGGTGGGCATCGACCTTGTAGTCGCGCTCCCACGCCAGGTACCGCTCGTCTCGAAAGCCATCCGGGAAGATGCTCAGAAACGTGCGCCGTGCGGCGGCCCGGCGTCGCGTGCTGGTCGTGGCCATCGCAGCGGCTCTACCCGAAGGCACCTGTAAGAGACGTGCGCCACCAGCTGGGCCGAAGCCAGCACTGCCTGCTCGCCAAAAGGTGACGATGACATCGCTCGCGTGCGCCTGACCACACGGTCATGGCGCCCCGAGCAGGAACAAGCCCTACGGCGTGATGGAAGTACCCCGGTCTGACGGACGGGATGGTTGTGGGGTCAAGCCGCTGATGCGGTCTCGTAGTCGATAGGGCTGAGGCCGTCGTTGTAGCTGTGTCGGCGGCGCGGGTTGTACCAGGTCTCGATCCCGTCGAACATCGCGAGGGCGAGTTGTTCACGGATGTCCCACTGGTGCTGGTCGAGAAGCTCGCGTTGGAGCCCGGAGAAGAAGGCTTCGGCGACGGAGTTGTCGAAGCCGTCGCCGGCGGTGCCCATCGAGCCGAGCAGGCCGGCTCCTCGGAGCCGGTTCCCGAACAGCCAGCTCGTGTATTGGGATCCGTGGTCGGAATGGGCGATGGTCTGACCCTCGGGAGGTCGGCGCCGCCAGGCGGCCATCTGCACCGCGTCGGCGACGAGCTCGGCTCGGAGGTGGTCCGCGATCGACCAGCCGCCCACGCGTCGACTCCATGCGTCGATGAGGACCCCGAGGTAGACCTTGCCGGTCCCGGTCGGGTGCTCGGTGATGTCCATGCACCAGAGCCGGTCGGGGCCTTCGGGGGTCGAAGACCCGGTTGACCAGATCGTCGCTGTCACCGGGTCGTGTGCAGCCGCCTCGACGCTTGTAATGGATGCCGACCGCCCCACAGATGGCCATCAGCTGCGCGGTCCGGGTCCGCGAGCAGCCCTGACCGAGACCGAGACGGAGCTCGTTGCGGATGCGAGGCATCCCATCGGAGTGCCGCGACATCTTCCAGACATCGAACACCGTGTTCGCCCGGTCGGCCTCGACACGCTCGCGGGCGGTGACCGGCTCGGCGCGGCGCTGATAGAAGCCCGACGTCGACACCTTCATCACCCGGCAGCACACCGAGACAGGCAGGTCCGAGCAGCGCTCGGCGATGAAGGCGTAGATCATTTTGGGAGAACGTTCTCCGAAGCGAAGTACGCCGCGGCGCGCTTCAAGATCTCGTTCTCGAGCTTGGCGACGCGCAGCTCCCGGCGCAGCTTCACCAGCTCGTCGCGCTCAGCAGTCGACAGGCCGTCGTCGCGGCGGCCCTCGTCGCAGTCGGCCTGGGCCATCCAGTTACGAAGGCACGACTCGGAGATCCCGAGATCTGAAGCGAGCTCGGCGACCGGCTTCTCACGAAGCCGAGCGAACTCCACCGCGCGTTGACGGAACTCCGGTGGATGCGGACGGGGCATCAGGACTCCTTCTCGAAGCGACCAACGTCGCCTCAGCTCAGATGTCCGTCAACCCGGGGTACTTCCAAGGGCGCGGTGGATAGGCGCCCTAGTCGGCCACGATCGGCGGCGGTTGGTCCTTCTTGGTGATGCTCAAGAAGACAACGACCACGAGGATCGCGCCCAGAAAGATGACGCTGGTTCCGGTGGTGCCCAAACCGAGACCCCAATCGGTGTCGTGGACGTGCTTCTGGGACATGAAGTCGCCGATCGAGGCACCCAGGGGACGGGTGAGGATGTACGCAGCCCAGAAGCCTACGACCCGGCTGAGGTTGAAGACGAACGTAGCTATGCAAACGACACCGATGAGTCCGCCGAAGAGAAAGATCGACTTCCAGTAGCCGAGGCTGAACGACTCGCTGATGAGATCGCCAGCCGCGGTGCCAAGCGAGAACGTGACCAGGATGGCGAGCCAGTACCACGCCTCACGCCTGGGGGTGTCGATCGAATGGATCGACAACGTCCCCTCCTGCCGGTACCAAAGGACGAACACGATGGCGAGGAGCACAGCGAACACCGACGTCGTGAGCTTGAGCGGCACGTTGTGACCGTCGGTGAGATTGTCGGTGATGAGGGTGCCGACGACGCTGATGAACACGACGACGGTCCAGTAGATCGGCGGCACGTACTTCTTCACCCGGAACTGGACGACCAGGGCCACCACCAGCAGGGAGGTCATCACCCAAGTGGTCGTGGTGAGTCCGAAGCCCAACGTCTCGTTGAGGTAGTCGGCGAACGTCTCGCCGACTGTCGTCGCCAGGATCTTGATGATCCAGAAGAAGATGGTGACCTCAGGCACCTTGCTGAACAGCACCTTGGCCTGGGTCCTCGTCGCTTGGCTCATCGCACCTTCTGCTCGGGGAGGGAACTCGTCGGAGCGCGGAGCGACTTCACACATCGTCGCCGCCCGCAGCAGCCGCTGAACCTAGGGACGGTCCTGCGAACCGGGGGCGCGCCTTTGGTTAAAACACGGCCAGAACCTCGCGGAGTACGGGTCGAACTGAACGAAGCAGCCCGATCGGATTCGCCGGCCGAGGCGCGACGCGAGAGCGCTTTCCTTGCCCGGGCTCGCCGCGATCAGCCGAAGCGCCAACGGGACCGTCGCCTCACGGCTCAAGCCGATAGCCCACGCCTCGCAAGGTGGTGATCCGACTCGGCCCGCCCGGCGGGTCGATCTTCGCTCGCAATGTCGCGATGTGAAAGTCCAGGGTCTTGGTCGACCCCTCCCAGTGGTGGCCCCACACGTCAGCCATCAACGTCTTGCGGGTCACGGCGTTACCGGCGTCCGCGATGAGCCGGGCCAGAAGATCGAACTCCTTGAACCGCAAGTCGACCTCCTCTTCGCCGATCCACGCCCGGCGTGCTCCCGCGTCGACGCAGAGGTCCGCAGCAGTCCAGGAGTCCGCCGGCACGCCGTCCATCCGCCGCAATTGGGCTCGGATGCGCGCAAGCAGTTCCGGCAGCCGGAACGGTTTGGTGATGTAGTCGACCGCCCCGGCGTCGAGCCCAACCACGATGTCGGCCTCGTCGACCCGAGCAGTGAGCATCATCACGGGCACCGTCGGGTCGGCCTGGTGGAGGTGCCTGGCGACCTCGAGTCCGTCCAGATCGGGGAGCCCTAGGTCAAGCAGCACCAGCGCGACCGGACCGGCTTCGAACCACGCGATTGCCTCGACGCCCGATCGGGTCCACTGGGCCCG
>JAFBAD010000235.1 GCA_019247975.1 Acidimicrobiia bacterium | reverse complement strand
GTGGCGATCACGAGCACGATGGCGACGACCGAGAGGAAGATGATCCCGTTGGAGAAGACGAGGCGGTGACCCCGCTTGGTCAGCTGCCTCGGCATGAAGTTGTCGCCGGCGTGGAAGCTGGCCAGACGCGGGAAGTCGGCGAAGCTGGTGTTGGCCGCCAGAACGAGGATCAACATGGTCCCGGCCTGCAGCGAGAAGAAGAGCACCCGGCCGCCCAGGCCGGTGCCGTAGACCAGGTCGCCGATCTGTGAGATGACCGTCGGGGTGCCGCCGCTGAAGGGCACGACCTTCATGTGCGCCGCGAGCACCGACAGGCCGAGGAACATCACCCCGAGCAGCGTGCCCATCACCACGAGCGTGCTGCGGGCGTTCTTCCACTCCGGCTTGCGGAACGCGGGCACGCCGTTGGAAATCGCCTCGACGCCGGTCACGGCGGCGCCACCGGACGCGAACGCGTGCAGCACGACGTACAGCGACGCGCCCATGAGCAGGCCGCTGTCGAGCGCGTGGCCGAGGGGGACGACGCCGGCTTTCGTGTGATCGGCGTGGGGAAGGCCGCCGCTCGCCATGCGGCTGAGGCCGATGCCGAGCAGCACGACCATGTTCACGATGAAGAAGTACGTCGGCACCGCGAAGATGCGGCCGGACTCCTTCACGCCCCGCAGGTTGCCGAACGCGATCAGGATGATGAAGCCCACCGAGATCGGCACGGTCAGCGGCGCGAGGGCGGGGAACGCGGAGACGAGTGCGGCCGTTCCCGCGGACACTGATACCGCGACGGTGAGGATGTAATCGGTGAGCAGCGCGACGCCGGCCACCTGGGCCGGCAGCAGCCCGAAGTTGTCGCGGGTCACCATGTACGCGCCACCCGCGGTCGGGTACGCCTTGATCGTCTCCCGGTAGGAGAGGATCAGAAAGCCGAGCACCACCAGCATCGCCACGGTGATCGGGACCACGAGAGCGAACGCGGCAAGCCCGACCGCCGGAACGAGGACGCGCAGGATCTCCTCGGTGGCGTAGGCCGACGAGCTCAGGTTGTCCGACGCGAACACGGCGAGCGCGGTCGGCCGTCCGAGCCGCTCGTGCTCGAGCTCCGCGGTGTGCAGCGGCGGGCCCAGCAGGCGGGACTTGACCCGGTAGCCGAGCGCGTCGGGCGGGAGGTGGACCTCGGGTGCCGGGGGCAGCGGGCTCGGTCCCCGCGACGAGGGCGCGCGCGTGCTCAGGTCGGTCATGGTGGGTCCACCCAACAACGACCGGTCGCTACGGCGCTGCTAAGGAACGGCGGGTGACCGCTAAGAACCCGCTAACGCGTGCGCCCCGGCTCGAAGCGGTAGCCCATGCCGGGCTCGGTGAGGAAGTAGCGCGGGCTGCTGGTGTGGGGCTCGAGCTTGCGTCGGATGTGGGCGAAGTGGACCCGCAGGTAGTTGGTCTCGGTGCCGTACGCCGGGCCCCACACCTCCTGCAGGAGCTGGCGGGCCGACACGAGCTGGCTCGGATGGCGGGCCAGCACCTCGACCAGGCTCCACTCCGTCGGGGTGAGCCGCACCTCCGCCCCGCCGACCATGACCCGCTTGGCCGCCAGGTCGATCGTGAAGTGGTCGGTCTCGATCACCGGCGCGCTCGGGGCCGGTGTCGCGCGACGCAGGGCGGCCCGCAGCCGAGCGAGCAGCTCGTCCATGCCGAAGGGCTTGGTGACGTAGTCGTCGGCTCCCAGATCGAGCGCCGCCACCTTGTCCGCCTGGGCGTCCAGGGCGGAGAGGACCACGATCGGCGCGTCGGTCCACGCCCGCAGACCGGCGATCACCTCGAGCCCGCTCATGTTGGGAAGGCCGAGGTCCAGGATCACCGCATCGGGTGGGTGCTGCGAGGCGAGGACGAGGGCGTCCTCCCCCGAGGAGGCGGTGTCGGTGTCGTACCCCCGCGCCCGGAGGTTCGCCACCAGCGCTCGGAGGAGCGGCGGCTCGTCATCGACCGCCAGCACCCGCGTCATCGCCACATCGTGGCGCGGTGCGATCGTCAAACGGGGATCAAGATCGCCGCCGACGGTGCAAAGAACGCGCAAAGACGGGCTCAACTGGCCTCCGGCTGGCCTACACACGTCCCCGTGCCTCGTCGACGTGACCCCGAGCTCGCGGTGGCGCTCAGCGCGCTCGCAGCGCTGGGTGTCGCGGTCGCGCTCGTCGGTGTCCGCGGGGAGGTGCACAGCGAGGCGATCGCCCTGGTGCTCGCGGTCACGGTTGCGGTCGCCGGCCGCGTCGGCGGGCGGGCTGGCGGGATCGCGGCGGCGCTCATGGCCGCGACCGCCTTCAACTTCTTCCACACCGAGCCGTACCTGTCGCTCAAGATCCACGACGCCGACGACATCCTGACCACGGTCCTGCTCCTCGTCGTCGGTCTGGTCGTCGGCGGCCTCAGCGCACGGGTCGACATGGCCCGAGGGGCGCCGGACCGGGCGCTCGCCCGGGTCCTGAAGGTGGCCATGGAGGGCGACCGTGACGACGTCGAGCTGTCCGTCCGGGCCGAGCTGCTCGAGATGCTCCACCTCAAGGAGTGCTGGTTCGCCACCGAGAACGTGGACCTCCCGGTGCTCACCGCCCACGGCCGTCTGCCCGATCGGGGGGTCGTCATCTCCGTCGACGCGCCGGGGCGCCACTTCGGCCAGCTCGTCTGCATCCCCACCCCCGAAGCCGGCGTGAGCGACGCTGAGCGTCGGGGCGCCGTAGCCCTCGCCGAGGTGCTCGGCCTCAGCCTCGGTGCCGCCGGCCGATCAGGAGGGTCCGCGTGGTCTCCTCGCTGAAGCGCATCGTCGTCGGCAAGCCCATCGCGAGCAGCGAGGAGCAGCACCAGCGCCTCGGGATCCCGACTGCGCTCGCGGTCTTCGCCTCCGACGCGATCTCGTCGACCGCGTACGCGACGGAGGAGATCCTCGTCGTGCTGCTCGGTGCGACGGCGTTCCCCGGCTCGCACAAGTACCTGGTGCCGCTGGCCATCGCCGCGGTCATCCTGCTCACGATCGTCGCCACGAGCTACCGGCAGACGATCTTCGCCTACCCCGACGGTGGTGGCGCCTACGTCGTGTCGAGGGAGAACATCTCGGCGAACGTCGCGCTCGTCGCGGGAGCGTCGCTGCTCGTCGACTACACGCTGACGGTTGCGGTCTCGATCGCCTCCGGTGTGCTCGCCATCTCCTCGGCGGTGCCCGCGCTGCGACCCGAGGGCTACCGCATCCTCCTCTGCCTCTTCTTCCTGATATTGCTGACGCTCGGGAACCTGCGGGGCGTGAAGGAGTCGGGGCGCATCTTCGCGGTGCCGACCTACGCCTACGTGGTGCTGCTCGGGTCGATGATCATCGTCGGCCTCGTCCGGGTGTTCGGCTTCCACCTCGGCGCGATCCCGGGTGGCCACGCCGCGGTCCAGGACTACCTCAACGGCAAGCACGTGACCCAGAGCATCGCCTTGTTCGCGCTGCTCAAGGCCTTCTCGTCCGGAGCGGTCGTCCTCTCCGGTGTCGAGGCGATCTCGAACGGCGTGCCGGCCTTCCACAAGCCCGAGTCGAAGAACGCGGCCCGCACCCTCGCCCTGATGGCGACGATCCTCGGCACGAGCTTCCTGGGGATCTCGATCCTCGCCCACCACCTGCAGCCGGTCGTGCGAGAGGACGGCGAGACCGTGCTGTCCCAGATGGGCAAGGCCGTGTTCGGTGACGGCAACCCGATCTACTTCGCGCTGCAGATCGCGACGTTCGCCATCCTCGTGCTGGCGGCCAACACCGCGTTCGCGGACTTCCCCCGCCTGTCGTCGATCATCGCCCGCGACCGGTACATGCCGCGGCAGCTGGCGAACCGCGGCGACCGCCTCGTGTTCTCCAACGGCGTCCTGGTGCTCTCGGGCTTCGCGGCCGTCCTGATCATCGCCTTCCGGGCCGAGGTCACCCTGCTGATCCCGCTGTACGCGGTCGGCGTGTTCACCGGCTTCACGCTCTCCCAGTTCGGGATGTGCCGGCACCACCTGAGCCTGCGCGAACCGAACTGGCAACGGGGGCTCGCGATCAACATGGTCGGCTGCATCGCCACCGGCATCGTGCTGATCGTCGTGGTGGTCTCGAAGTTCACGGCCGGCGCGTGGATCCCGGTGATCGTGATCCCGTTCATCGTCGTGATCTTCCGGGCGATCCACTCGCACTACGAGCGGGTCGACCGCATCCTCGCGGCGCCCGACGAGTACAAGGTCCGACGGCGTACGCACACGGTCGTCGTGCTCGTGGGCCGCGTGCACAAGGGTGTGCTCGAAGCGCTCGGCTACGCCCGCTCACTCCGGCCCGACCGGCTCATCGCGGTGTCGGTGGTGTCGAACGCCGAGGAGCAGGAGCGCATCGTCGGCGAGTGGGAGAAGCGGGAGATCCCCGTCGAGCTGCGAACGGTGTACTCGCCGTATCGCGAGCTGCAGCGCTCGGTCATGCGCTTCGTCGACGAGCTCGACGACGAGCACCCCGACGACTTCCTGACCATCGTCCTGCCCGAGTTCATCCTCGACCACTGGTGGGAGAAGGCGCTGCACAACCAGAGCGCGTTCATCCTGCGGGCGCGGCTGCGGGCCCGGCCCAACACGGTCGTGACGTCGCTGCCGTTCCACATCGCCGAGAACGACACCGTCGTGCTCGGCACCGCGGAGAGCGACCCGATCCGCCCCTGACCGTCAGGCGCAGTCGGTGCAGCGGCCGAGCAGCGCGAAGTGCCTCGGCTCGAGCACGAAGCCGTGCTCGTCGGCCAGCCGGGTGGCGAGGTCGTCGAGGTAGCTGTCGGGCAGCTCGATCATCCGGCCGCAGCCTCGGCACATGAGGTGGACGTGCACCCGCTCGGACAGGTGGTACATCGACGGCCCGTGCCCGAGGTGGACGTGCTCCACCTGGCCGAGCCGCTCGAGGACGTCGAGCGTGCGGTAGACGGTGGACGGCGCGACGTCGGGCATCTGGCGCTGCACCCGCTCGGCGATCTCCTCGGCCGAGATGTGGTCGTGGCTGTCCACCAGGATCTGGACGACCGCGCGGCGGGCGGAGGTGACCCGGCCGCCGTCGGTGCGGAGGAGCTCGAGGATCTCGTCGAGTCGCTCCCCGGTCGCCCGCACGAGCGCAGATCCTAGGAGTTCGGCCCTTCGTTCATCCGCCGCCGGGCCCGGTGACGTACCTCTGATGCAAGCCGGTCACAATCGCAACCTTGTTGCAGTAAGTTGGGGGCGCGTGCACATCCCGGACGGGTTCATCGATGCGCCGACGTCCGCGGCCGCCGGCGCGGTGGCCGTCGGGGGCGTGGCGATCTGCCTGAAGAAGGCGGCCGACCAGCTCGACGAGAAGCGCGTTGCCCTCGCCGGCCTCACCGCCGCGTTCATCTTCGCCGTGCAGATGCTCAACTTCCCGGTGGCCAGCGGGACGAGCGGCCACCTGCTCGGGGGCGTCCTGGCTGCGGTGCTCGTGGGTCCATACATCGGCGCGCTGTGCGTGACGGTCGTGCTGAGCGTGCAGTGCCTGCTCTTCGCCGACGGCGGCCTGTCGGCGCTCGGGCTCAACGTCGTCAACATGGCCCTCGTCACGGCGTTCGGCGGCTACGTGATCTTCCTCCTGCTGCGCAAGCTGCTCCCGCGGACGGTGGGCGGTGTCGTGGCGTCCTCGGGGATCGCGTCCGCACTCGGCGTCGTGCTCGCCTCGCTGGTGTTCACCATCGAGTACGCGATCGGGGGCACCGGCGGGGCCTCGATCGCGACCGTCGGTGGCGCGATGGTCGGCGTCCACGTCCTGATCGGCATCGGCGAAGGCGTGATCACCGGCCTCACGGTCAGCGCGGTGCTCGCCTCCCGGCCCGACCTCGTCCACGGCGCGCGTGATCTGTACGAGCGGGCGCCGGGCGGGTCGCCGGCCCTCGTCGGAGACGCGGCGTGAAGGCACGCGTCGGTCTCGGCCTCTTCCTCGCGGGCGGCCTCCTGGTCGCGCTGTTCCTCGCCTTCGTCCTCAGCCCCGAGGCGAGCAGCAAGCCGGACGGGCTCAACAAGGTGGCGATCGACAAGGGCTTCTCCGGGACGGCGAAGGCCCACACGCTGGAGGACACGCCGACCGCCGGGTACGAGGTCAGGGGCGTGCACGACGGCCGGCTCAGCCGAGGTCTCGCCGGTCTGATCGGCGTCACCGTCACGCTCGCCCTGACGGGCGGGCTCTTCGCCGTGGTCCGCCGGAGCGGGCGAGCCCGAGCCGGCGCGCCTCCGTCCGGCGGCACCTGACGTGGGCGGCGGCCACCTCGGCCACGCCGGCACCGACGGTCTGCTGATCCCCGGATCGACGGTGGTCCACCGCGCGCCGGCGCAGCTCAAGATCGCCGCGCTGCTCGTATTCGTGCTCGCGGTGGTGGCGACCCCGCGCGAGGCCGTCTGGGCCTTCGCGGTCTACGCCGTGGTGATCGTCGGCGTCGCCCTGGTCGCCGCCGTGCCCGTGCTCACGTTGCTGCGCCGGCTGCGGATCGAGGTGCCGTTCCTCGGGTTCGCCCTGTTCCTGCCGCTCCTCGGTTCGTCGCCCCGCGTGCAGGTGCTGGGCGTGTCGCTCTCGCAGCCGGGGCTGTGGGCGGCCTGGAACATCGTGGCCAAGGGCACCCTCGGCGTGTCGGCGTCGATCATCCTCGCGGCGACGACGCCGGTGGCCGAGCTGCTGCAGGGGCTCGAGCGGTTGCACCTCCCGCGCGCGCTCACCGCGATCGCCGGGTTCATGGTCCGCTACCTCGACGTGATCGTCGGCGAGGCGAACCGCATGAGCATCGCCCGGCAGTCGCGGGGCTACGACCCGCGGTGGCTGTGGCAGGCACGGGCGCTCGCGTCGTCGGCCGGCACCTTGTTCGTGCGCTCGTTCGAGCGCGGCGAGCGCGTCCACCTCGCGATGGCGTCGCGTGGCTACGCGGGGTCGATGCCCGAGCTGCACCGTCGCGTCGCCACCGCAAACGAGCGCGTCGCGGCGGCGGCGGTCCCGCTGCTCGCTGTGTCCGTGTGCGTGGCTGCGCACCTCGTGCCGTGAGCGCGGGCCTCGAGATCCGGGCGCTGCGGTTCGCCTACCCCGACGGGCGCGAAGCGCTCCGCGGGGTCGATCTCGCTGTTGCTCCCGGCGAGCGGGTCGCGGTCCTCGGGCCGAACGGCGCCGGCAAGACCACGCTCGTCCTCCACCTGAACGGCATCCTGCAGCCGCAGGCGGGCGAGGTGGTGATCGGCGGGCTGCCGGTCACGAAGGCGAACCTCGCGACGATCCGCCAACGGGTCGCGATCGTCTTCCAGGATCCCGACGATCAGCTCTTCATGCCGAGCGTGCGCGACGACGTGGCCTTCGGTCCGGCCAACGCCGGCCTGCGCGGGGTGGCGCTCGAGGAGCGGGTGCAGCAGGCCCTGGACGGCGTGGGCATGGGCGAGCACGTCGACCGCGCGCCGCATCACCTGAGCTTCGGTCAGCGTCGGCGCGTCGCGGTCGCGACGGTGCTCGCCATGGAGCCCGAGCTGCTGGTGCTCGACGAGCCGACGTCGAATCTCGACCCGGCCGCTCGTCGCGAGCTGGCCGAGATCCTCGACACGCTCGACCTCACGCAACTCGTCGTCACCCACGACCTGCCCTACGCGCTCGAGCTCTGCCCGCGCGCGGTGATCCTCGACGAGGGCCGGATCGTGGCCGACGGCCCGACCCACGAGCTGCTGGCCGACGAGGATCTGCTCGCCCGTCACCGCCTCGAGCTGCCGCGGGGCTTCCAGGTGCACACCCACCCGCACCGCCACGGCCGCGTCGTCCACGCCCACCCCCACGGCACCGAGCCCCCCCACCACGACTGAAGGTCATACCGGTCGGAATCCGACCGGTATGACCTTCGAAGTACGGTCCCGCCGGTGCGCTACGGGGTGATCACGCCGGTGCTGACGCTGCTGCCGCATGCGCACGCCCGGTGGGAGGCGGACGCCGGCATCGCCGAGGTCGAGCGGATCGTCGTGGCGGCTGACCGGCTCGGCTACGACCACGTGACCTGCAGCGAGCACGTCGCGGTGCCGGTCGACGTCGCGGCGGTGCGCGGTGGTCGGTACTGGGACCCCCTCGCCACGTTCGGCTACCTGGCCGCCCGCACCGAGCGCATCCGCTTCGCCACCTACGTGCTCGTCGTCGGCTACCACCACCCCCTCGCGATCGCCAAGCGGTACGGCACGCTCGACCAGGTGTCGGACGGTCGCCTGATCCTCGGGCTCGGCGTCGGTTCGCTCGAGCCGGAGTTCGACCTGCTGGGTGCGCCGTTCGCCGACCGGGGCGCGCGGGCCGACGACGCGATCCGCGCCGTGCGCGCCTCCCTGTCCCAGCGGCAGCCGTCCTACCGCGGCGAGCACTACGAGTTCGGCGACGTGATCGTCGACCCATGCGCGCAGCAGGAACGGGTGCCGATCTGGATCGGTGGCCGCACCCGGCGATCGCTGCGCCGCGCCGTCGCGCTGGCCGACGGCTGGGCGCCCTTCGGGCTCGACCTGGCGCAGGTCCGCTCGTGGCTCGACGCGGAGACGCTCCCGGACGGGTTCGATGTCGTCCTCGCGCCGGCGCGCCCGCTCGACCCGTCGGCCGAACCGGGCCGGGCCGCCGACGAGATCGGCTCGCTCACCGAGGCCGGCGCGACGATCGTCGACGTCCGCTTCGTCCACCATTCGGTCGAGCACTGCATCGAGCAGCTCGCCGCGATGCAGGCGGTCGAGCCGTGAGCGTCGTCGGCGCCGGCTTCTTCTCCTTCACGGAGGTCACGCGACCCGACGAGCACCGCGCCTACAACGAGTGGCACATGCTCGACCACATGCCCGAGCAGTACACGCTGCCGGGCATCGTGTGGGGCGAGCGCTGGGTGTCGACGCCGGCGTGCCGTGCTGCCCGTGCGGCGAGCACGCCGCCCCTCGACGCGATCCACTACGTCACGCTGTACCTCGTCGCGCCGCCTATCGACGAGTCGCTCGTCGACTTCTTCCGCCTCGGCCAGGAGCTGCGGGAGAAGGACCGGTTCCACCAGCACCGGGAGGCGCACCTGACCGGCGCGCACGACATCGTCGTGCAGTCGGCGGCGGAGCGGGTGCTCGTGTCGCCGGGGTCGATCCCGTTCCGACCCCACCTCGGCGTGCACGTGCGGGTCGACGCCGACGTCGACGAAGCCTGGCTCACCGGCGACCACGTCCGCGACCTGGTCGAGGTCCCGGGGGTGGCCGGGGTGTGGGTGTTCCGGCGCCGGCCGGGACCGAGCGACTCGCTGTACCCGGACGCCCCGCCCTACGTCACGCTGGCCTGGCTCGACGGGCCGCCGCTGTTCGCGGCCCAGGCGATCGCCGAGCTGCCGAGCGAGGGCGCGCCGGTCTTCGAGGGCCCGCTCGAACGGGTCGAGGTGCACCAGTGGAACTGGTTCGACGCCGAGGTCTGACCTCGATCCGCGGCTGATCCGGACAGAAGGGACACATGGGTCGACCACCCTGAGCGGTCCCCGTGTCTGTCACAGGCGAGCCATACCGTTGCGACATGGAGCGCCAGCTGGGAACCCTCGTCGTGGAAGGACCGGCGCCCGCGG
>JAFBAD010000102.1 GCA_019247975.1 Acidimicrobiia bacterium | reverse complement strand
GACGCTCACGAGCGGCACCCGTCCGCCGGTCAGGGTGACCGTGGTGCGGGCGCCGCTGCGGCTGCGCGACGGGACGAGGTCGAACAGCTCGGGTTGCTCGCGGCAGATCGTGACCAGGGACGCGAGCGCACCACCCGGAACCAGTTCGCCGAGCATCGTCTCGGACACCCGACGGTCCAGGCGAACCGGTGGTCTCAACGCTCCTCCCCAGCAAGCACGCTAGCCATCATCGGCTTCGGCCCAAGAAGGGTGAGCGCCCGCCGACAACTAGGATCGCGCACGTGCCGCTGTACGAGTACCGGTGCCGCGCGTGTGGCGTCGTGTTCGAGGAGCGACGGCCCGCCTCGGAGTCGACGTGGGACGCCACCTGCCCCGACGGCCACGACGACGCGGTGCGGTTGCTGTCGGTGTTCGCGGCGACCGGCGGCCGGTCCGAGCCGGCGGCGGCGACCGGCGGCGGCTGCTGCGGAGGGGCCTGCGGCTGCGGGCACTGACCGCGCCGGCCGGACGCCGTGCGGTGAGGCAAACCCCACCAGGCCTCCGCCAGTGAACAGGATGGCTGGTCAGGCCGGACGTACGTACCGTCCAGCACGCTCATGACCGCCGTCGCCTCGTCTCCTCCGACCACGTCCGCCACCGGCTTCGGCCCGGGTCGGGTGCTGGGCGGGCTCGTCGCCCCTCGTACGTGGAAGGCGACCGCCCACCTGCTCGCCGACCTGCCGGCCGGAGCGGTGACGTTCTCGATCATCCTCCCGGCACTGATCGTCTCGGCCGCGCTCGTGCCGCTGTTCCCGCTCGCCGTCATCGCGATGATCGTGACGCTCGCGATCTCGCGGGTGCTCGGCCGGCTCGAGCGGCTGCGAGCCTGGATCCTGCTCGACCTCGACATCGCCTTCCCGCACACGGACCTGCGCGGGCTCAGCTGGTGGCGGCGGCTCTGGACCCGCTTCACCCGGCCCTCGACCTGGAAGGAGGTCGGCCACCACCTGCTCGGGCTGCCGGTCGGGGTCCTGAACTTCTCCCTGGCCCTGGCCACCTGGTGCGTCCCGCTCACGCTCCTGACCCTTCCCCTCTACGTGCGTGCGCTCCCCCACGACCGGGCCGATTTCTGGTTCATCAGGATCGCAGCCGGTCACCAAGCGCTCCTGGCCGCCGTGATCGGCGGCGTCGGCACGCTGTTCGCCCCCTTCGTCATCCGGCTCCTCGCCGCGGTCGACGCCCGCCGCACCCGCTGGTTCCTCGGACCCTCCCGCCGCCACGAGCACCTGCAGGCGCGGGTCGAGGTGCTCGAGACCAGCCGGACCCGGGTGGTCGACGCGGCCGAGGCCGAGCGCCGCCGCATCGAGCGCGACCTGCACGACGGCGCGCAGCAGCGGCTCGTCGCGCTGGCCATGGACCTCGGCATGGCGCGCGAGAAGCTCGCCAGCGATCCCGACAAGGCGCGCGAGCTGCTCGACGACGCGCACGCCGAGGCGAAGCAGGCGCTGGTCGAGCTGCGCAACCTGGCGCGCGGCATCCATCCGGCGGTGCTGACCGATCGCGGTCTCGATGCCGCGCTGTCTTCGGTCGCCGCCCGCTCGCCCGTGCCGGTCGATCTTCGGGTCGACGTGGGCCCGCGACCGGGGACGAACGTCGAGAGCGTCGCCTACTTCGTCGTCTCGGAGAGCCTGACCAACGTCGCCAAGCACTCCGGCGCGACGCGCGCCTCGGTGCAGGTCGCCCGGCGCGGCAACCGACTCGTCATCGAGGTGACCGACGACGGCCGCGGCGGGGCCGACCCCGATCTCGGCACCGGCCTCGCCGGCCTGCGCGACCGCGTGCTCGGTGTCGACGGCTGGTTCCACGTCACCAGCCCGGTCGGCGGCCCGACCACCCTCTTCGTGGAGCTCCCGTGCGCATCGTGATCGCCGAGGACTCGGTCCTCCTCCGTGCCGGCCTCACTCGGCTGCTCGTCGAAGCCGGCGAGGAGGTGGTGTCCGCGGTCGGCGACGCGACCGCGCTGCTCGACGCGGTCCAGCGCAACCGACCCGACATCGTGATCGCCGACGTGCGGATGCCGCCGACGCACACCGACGAGGGCATCCGCGCTGCGGTCACCATCCGCCAGACCCATCCCGAGATCGCGGTGCTCGTGCTCAGCCAGTACGTGGAGGAGCGCTACGCCGTCGACCTGATCGCGGGCGACACCGCGGGCGTGGGCTACCTGCTCAAAGATCGCGTGGCCGACGTCGGCGACTTCCTGGAGGCGGTCCGCCGCGTGGGTTCGGGCGGGACCGCGCTCGACCCGGAGGTCGTCTCCCAGCTGCTCGCCCGCTCGCGGCGGCGTGATCCGGTCGACCGGTTGACCGACCGCGAGCGCGAGGTGCTCGGCCTGATGGCCGAAGGTCGCTCGAACGGCGCGATCGCCGAGGCGCTGGTGGTGAGCGACGGTGCGGTCGAGAAGCACGTCCGCAACATCTTCACCAAGCTCGACCTCTTCCCCGACGCCGGTGACCACCGGCGGGTGCTCGCCGTCCTCCGCTACCTGGACTCGTGAGGCACATGTGACCACCACCGAACCGCTCTTCCCGGCGCCGCCGTTCCCGCCGCCGCCGACCGCGGAGCAGCCGACCGCGCCGATCCCACCGCCGCCGCCCGGACCCGTTCCGCCGCCTCCCCCGCCCCGGGCCCCCGAGCCGCTTCCGCTGCCGCCGCACGTGCCGCGACGGCGGCGAGCGTGGCACCGGGTCGCGGCGTTCGTCGCCGCGCTGCTCGCGCTCGCCCTGGTCGGGTACGGCTGCCTGAGCCTCATCGATGTGGCCGCGCGCAAGACGACCCGCTCGACCCGCGTCGTCGCCGCCGCGCCGATCCTCCGCCTCGACCTCGATGCGGGCAGCGCCGTAACCGTCACCGGAGAGGACCGGACCGACATCCGCATCCACCGCACGGTGCGACAGGGCCTGCGTGACGTGCACGCCTCCGAGCGGCGCGTCGCTGACACGCTCGTGCTCCAGTCGAACTGCCCGATCTTCCTCGGCAACCTGTGCGAGGTCGACTACGAGCTGCGGGTGCCCAAGGGCACCGACGTCGTCGGGCACACCGCCGGCGGGCACATGAACCTCGACGACCTGGGCACGATCGACGTGTCCTCGGGCGGCGGCGGCATCGACATCGAGCGGGCCGGTGGTCCGGTCCGCGCCCGCACGGGCGGCGGCCACATCGACGGCCGAGGTCTGCGCTCGGTGCGCTTCGAAGGGCGCAGCGGCGGCGGATCGATCGACGTGCACTTCGACGTCGCCCCGACCGACGTCGACGTGCGCACGGGTGGCGGCCACGTCCGGGTCGTGGTGCCGGTCGAGGCTCCGCCGTACCGGGTGGACGCGCACACCGGCGGCGGCAGCACGTCGGTCGCGATCCCGACCGACCCCACCTCCAAGCGGGTGATCAGGGCGCGGAGCGGGGGCGGGTCGATCGAGGTGCGCCACCCGGAACCGGGCGACTGAGCCGGCGCTGCCCAGCTGCAGATCCTGCGTGCTGGCACGAACCGCCGGGCGGCTCGGTCCTACGCGGGTTCGAGGACGTCGATGATGCGCCGCACGAAGTCGGTCGTGCTCTCCTCGAGCCGGTCGCGGCGGATCGTCATGCCGCCGAGCACCTCACCACCGCGGGCCTCGACGATCTCCACGAGCTTGTCGAGCACCTTGCCGGGGTCGATGGCATACGTCGCGTACACGACGGCCTTCTTGCCGCTGATCGCTGGCATGCGCTTCAGCCGGTGGCCGCGTCCCGGCCGCTGCCCGAAGACGACGATGCCGTCGGTCCAGGTACCGACGACCACGAGATCGGCGTCGGCCAGGGCCTGGTAGTCGACCTGCATGACGTTCGAGGCCGTCGTGGCGATGCCCTGCGCGGTCAGCTGGTCGGCGATCATCCTCGCCGCCTTGGCCGTGTTGCCGGTGAGGCTCTCGTAGATGACGACCCCGCGCATGCCAGAAGGTTCTACTCGATGGCGAGGAAGCCCAGGATCGCATCGGCGAAGCGGTCGGGGTCCTCGATCATCGGGTAGTGGCCGACGTCGTCGAGGGTGACCAGCTCGGTGTCGGGCCGGGCCTCGAGCAGGCGCTCGGTCATCGGGTGGACCGCGATCGGGTCGAGCCGGCCCCACAGCACGCCGAGCGGGGACGGGTGCTCCTCGATCGCGCCGGTGAAGCGCCGCTCGCGGTCCCGACGGTCCTCGATGTAGCGGATCGTCCGAGGGAGCAGCGACGCGCCGCGGTCCCTGCGCATGAGCGCCCACTGCGCGTCGAGCTCGTCGGCGCCGGGCTGGCGGTCCGGTGCGAACGTCGCGGCGAGACCGCCCTTGAACGCGGCCCCTTCGTCCGCGCCGACGAGATCCTGGCGCTCGTCGGGCAGGCTCAGCAGCAGGTTCTGGCCGTCCGAGAGCTGCGCCATGTCGATGTAGATCGAGCCGTTGGTCAGCGCCCGGCGCTCGATGGAGAAGCCGAGCGCGCCGTCGAGGTCGCGGGCGAGGATCTCGCCGCCGACGGTGTCGCCCATGTCGTGCGTGAGGAGCGAGATGCGGTCGACGCCCGCGCTCGCGACGACCGCTTCGGCCACGTCGGCCTGCAGCTCGATCGAGTAGCGGAGGTCGGGCTTGGCGGAGAGGCCGAAGCCGAGGAAGTCGAAGAGCAGGACGCGGCGTCCGCGGCGCATCCGGTCGAGGATGTGGCGGTAGTCGAACGACGCCGACGGGAAGCCGTGCAGCACGAGCACCGGCGGACCGCTCTCGGCGCCGGTGGCGGGGAGGTCGAGCACGAAGACGTCTCGCCCGTCGACCGTGATGTGGTGGCCGGCCGCCTCCCACTCGGTGACGGCGGCCGGATCGGGTGTGGTCATGCGCGCACCTCGCGGTTCGTGGCGCCGGCCACGGCGGTGGCGAGGTCGGCGATCAGGTCGTCGGGAGCCGAGTACGGGAAGTAGACGGCCACGCGGTCGGCGAAGCCGCCGTAGCGGTCGGCCATCTCCGCCGCGACCTGCGCCGGCGTGCCCCTGATCGCCAGTGCGCCGAGCACCTCGTCGTCCACGAGCGACGCCATCTCGGACCACCTCCCCTGCTTCGACAACCCGTGCAGCTCGGTCTGGAGCTCACCCCAGCCGTGCACCTCCAGGACGGGACGGTAGGCGGGCGTCGCCCCGTAGAACGCCACCAACCCACGCGCCCCCGCTTCGGCCGTCGCGAGCTCGGCCTCGTCGCGACCCGTGCAGATGATCGCCTCGCACACGACGGTGAGGTCGCTCGTGGTCCGGCCGGCGCGGCTCAGTCCCCGCTCGAGGTTCGGGCGGGTGAGCTCGTCGAGCGAACGGCGGGTGTGGAACGGCATGACGAGGAGGCCGTCGGCGACTTCCGCGGTCATGGCCGTCATGCGCGGCCCGAGCGCGCCGAGCCAGATCGGTGGCGCGCCGTGCGGGCTCGGCCCCGGGTTGAACAGCGGCGGCATGAGCGTGTGCGTGTAGAAGTCGCCGCGGAAGTCGAGCCGCGTGCCGTCCTGCCACGAGGCGAAGATCGCCCGTAGCGCCGCGACCAGCTCCCGCATGCGCGCGACCGGAGGGTCGAACGGGACGCCGTAGCGCCGCTCGACCTGCGCCTTGGTCTGTGAGCCGAGACCGAGCGCGAAGCGACCGGCGCTCAGGTCGTGCAGGTCGCGCGCCAGGTGGGCCAGCTGCATCGGGTTGCGGGGCAGCGCGATGGCGACGTTCGTGTACAGGTCGAGGTCGAGCCCGGCGGCAGCCGCGAGGACGAGCGGCGGAAACGGGTCGTGGGGACCCTCGAAGGTGAACACGCCGTCGAACCCGGCGGCCGCGAGCGCACTGGCCCGTTCGGCCGCACCGGCCGGCGCGACGACCTGGGTGTCGAGCTTCACGCAACGAGCTCGTTCTCGAGCGGGCTGCGGAACCGCACCCGGAACCGGCGTCCACCCAACCACGCCTCGACCTCGCCGGCCTCGCGGTCGACCGCGTCGTGCACCTCACGGCCGACGTCTTCGAGGATGCGGACACGAACGGTGCCGTCCGGGCCGTAGGCCCAGCCGCCGACCACGCGGCCGTCCGACCAGATCGTCGGACCCGCGTTGCCGCTGCGGTCGAAGACGAGCGGCCGGTGAGGTCCGAGGTACCAGTCCCGCTCGGTCCATCCCATCGTGGCGGGGTCGAGCGCAGGCAGCAGCGCGACCCAGGGCGCGTCGTCGTTCCCGGACGGGTCGTCGGGAGCCAGGTCGCCGGGCAGGACGAACCCGGTCGCGCCGCCGAGGTCGACCTCGTCCGGTTGGATCGTGGCCAGCGCGGCCCGCACCTCGCGGGCGGTCCACCCGGTCCACCACTTGACGTCGGCGAGCGTGCCCGGGCCGAACGTCGCCAGCCAACGCCGCACCAGCTCGACCTGCGCGTCGGCGACCGACGGCAACGCGTCGGCCGACAGCACCGCGGCGAGATCCGCCGACCACGCGTCAAGCGAGTACCAGCGGTATTGCGTGCTGACCCACGAGCCGCTCGGCCGGCCCCGCACGATGTGGCCCTGCGCGGCGAGGACGTTGAGCGTGCGGCTCGTCATGTTCACCGTCGCCTCGTAGTTCTTGCCCGGTGCGACCACGACCGACTTCTGCAGCGCGGGGACCGCCTCGCGCAGCTCCGCCGCCGACGCGCTCCCCCGCTCCTGCAACGCGGCGAGCGTCGCCTGCTCGACGCGCCGGAACCAGCGGTTCGGGTCGCTCGACAGGCCGCCGTCGCGCACGAGGTCGAGCGCGAGCTTGTGCTGCTTGACGGCCACAGCGTCGGACGACGAGCGCTGCAGCACGGGCGCCAGGGCGATGGGCACCACGAACATGGTCCGCCGCATGGCCAGCATCCGGACGACGGTGCGGTCCTCGTACAGCGCGGCGTCGATGTCCTCGGCGCTCGTCGCGGGGTCGCGGGCCCGGACGCTCAGGTAGATCGTCGCCGGGTCGGTCGCGTGCAGCCCGACGAGGTCCCCGGCGATGGCCGCCGCCCCGCCACCGCGAGCCCTGGCCGCGAGGTGGTGCCGCAGTCCCCACCGCCGCCGGCGCGCCTCGACCGTGACGTGCTCCACCGCCCGGACCGTACTCAACCCCTCGCGGGAGCTCGCCGGCTTCTGTGTACGGATCACGCCCGCGCTCTGGGCCTGATCGGGACACTGAAGGGCCTCACCGCCGTGCGGCCAGGCTGAGGTGCTGAGCGACAGCTGCGAGAACGAGCTCGGGCTGCCGGACGATCTGCTCGTAAGTGAACTCGATGACCGTGTACCCCTCGGCCTGCAGGGCGTTGAGCCGGATGGCGTCGGCCGCTCGCTCCTCGTCGGTGACGTGGCCTTCGCGTCCGGACACCTCGATGACCAGCTTCGGTGCGTAGAAGAAGTCGACGCGAGCGACGAAGGCGCCCCGGTGGGCGACCCGCCGTTGCACCTCCGGCCGCGGGAAGCCCACTGCATCGAGGAGGTCGAGGAACTCGACCTCCAGCCAGCTCTCGGTGCGCCCGCGCTTCGCTCGGTCCGAGAGGATCGCCTCGAGGAGGCTGACGCCGTTGCGACCCTTGCACCGCAGCTGCTCGAGCCTCCACCAGAGCCACTTGTCCGACGCGAGTCCGGCGCGCACCGCCGCATCGACGACGCCGCGCACCTCGTCCGGGCGGACCTCGGGCACCAGCCCAGCGAGCCCGAGGAGCGTGCGGGCGACCGATGTCGACGCGATCCCGCGCACGACGACGAGGTCATCCGGACCGAGCTCGGTCGTGGTGTGCACCCGCGCGAGCGGCGAAGGCCCGTGCCGCTCGCGCTTGAGTCTGGTGACCTCGATCGGCCCTCGGATCCACCTCTTCGGGCCGAGGCCGTGGAGCCGGCAGGCCGTGCGATGTGAGACCACACCGCCGGTGTCGAGGCACGCGGCCATGACCAACCCCTCGAAGGATGGCGGGACGCCGCCCATGCGGAACGTGGCGCGGCCGACCGGAACGAGACGGCCGGTGTCGACCAGGCGACGGGCCACCTTGGCCGACACGCCGAGCTGGCGGAGCTGCTTCTGGGTGATGTGGCTGAGCTGAGTGAGGGCCAGCTCTGCAATGGCCCGTTCGATGCAACGGTCCATCGCAGAACCATGCGCACCCCCTGTGACAACTTCCCTCAGTCGGCGCTGAAGGCCGGGTCCTTCGGTGTACGAGGGGCGCCTGCGCCGGGCCGCATGTGGACACAGAACCCGGTGGGCCGACGGCCGGCGCGTGCGTGCGAGAGTGGGCGGATGGCTTCGGAAGGGATCAGCGGTCGGACGGCGCTCGTGACGGGCGGAGGCAGCGGCATCGGGTTCGCGTCGGCGCTACGGCTGGCGCGGGACGGCGCGCACGTGACGATCTGCGGGCGCACCGAGGAGAAGCTGCGGCAGGCCGCCGACGTCATCGGAGCCGACCTGAGCGGTGACGGGTCGATCGGTTGGGTCGTCGCCGACGTGACCATCGAGGACCAGATCGCGGCGGCGGTCACGCGCGCCGCCGAGCGCACGGGCGGGCTCGACATCCTCTTCGCCAACGCAGGCGGCTCGTTCCACATGGGTTCGTTCGCGGACGCCGACGCCGACGCCATCCGCGCAACGGTCGACCTCAACCTCGTCGGCACCGCGCTGTGCATCAAGCACGCGGTCCCGGCGATGCGCGCGGCGGGCGGCGGTTCCATCATCGGCATGTCGTCGGGCGCTGGGCACTTCCCGCACCGCTTCCTCTGGGCCTACGGCGCAGCCAAGGCCGGCATCGACATGCTGTGCCGCAGCGCAGCCGAGGAGCTCGGCCCCGACGGCATCCGCGTCAACTCGGTGCAGCCCGGCATCGTCGACGACGAGCTCATGACCGCGATCACCGGCGGCGGCCCGCTGCTCGACGACTACATCGCGTCGATGCCGCTCGGCCGGGTCGGCCAAGTGGAGGACATCGCCTCGGCGGTCCGCTTCCTCGCCGGTCCCGAGTCCTCATGGATCACCGGCGCCTGCCTGCCGATCGACGGCGGGCACCACCTCCGCAAGGGCGCCGACTACAGCCTGCTGTTCAGCTGAGGACGCGCACGAGGAGCACCACGCCTCCGATCAGGAGCGCCCACGATGCGACGAGCACGAGGGCGGCAACAGCCACGGCGAGGAGGGAGCGCCCGAACCCCGGGCGGCCACCTCGCAGGGCGAAGTCGGGAGTCACCGTGCGGGCCATGTCCGATCGCTACCCGACCTCCTGGACCACACCCAGAATGTGACCGAAAGGGGTTAAACGACCACTGTCAGTGGTACTTGTCGGCGCCGGTTATCGTCATCGGCATGGGTGACGGGCT
>JAFBAD010000358.1 GCA_019247975.1 Acidimicrobiia bacterium | reverse complement strand
CGGACGTGGAGCACGCCGGCGGTCCCGACCCCGCCCGCCACCACCAAGACGACCACCGCCAGCCCGGCCAGGAGCAGCGCGCCGCGAGAGGCCTCGGCGTCGGCCGCGTCGGCGGCATCGTGGGCCGAGGCCCGGGCGCCCCGCAGGTCGCCGCGCTCGTAGGCCGTGCGGGCGTCGGAGAGGTCGCCATCGGCCGACGAGAACAACCTACCGATCGCGGCCAGCGGCCCGCTGCTGTCGTCGACCGCCTTGCGGGCGTGGGCGATGGCCCCGGCGACGGCGATCGCCTCGTCCACGTCGGCCTGGGCCCCCTTCAGGTCACGGTCGGCGCCCTCGTAGCCCGTCTCGAGACGGCGTGGTTCGTGCAGGTCCAGCGACTGGAGCCGCGTCGTCAGCACCGCCCGGCGGTCGAGGATCCGCCGTGACGTGATGATCATGCGTTGCGCGTCGGCGAACTCCCAGTTGCCCATCGCCCGGCGCAGGAGCAGCGGCGGCGACCAGTCGCCGCCCTCGCTCTCCACCACGTCGTAGCCGGCCCGGGCGCTGCCGCGGGCGTCGAGCAGCCGCTGGTCGGCCGGGTCGATGACGACCTTGCGGAACAGCGCGTCGATCTGCGCGGCGTGCTCGTGATCCTGCTCGTCGAGCAGGTCGAGGAACCGCTCCCAGTCGGCCGGACGGGACTGCTTCTCGGGCGAGCCGTCACCCGGGTACGCCGTCCAGCGCCGCTGTGCGGCCTTGATCACGTCCTGCATCCGGTCCTGGCCCAGGAGCTTCCATAGCTGGTCGATCACCGCATACGACGCGGCGTAGCCGTAGTGCTCCTCGTCCGCGCTGGCATCGGACTGGAGGTCCGGGTTCGACCACGTGTTGAGCGGCTGGTGCCCGGCCGCGCCCGCGGCGGGCAGCGCGGACGACGGCGGGTGGCTGCCGAGCATGCGGCCGGCGACCGTCGAGTACTCCTCGGCCATCCCCTCGACGATCCAGCGGGTGGTGAACAGGTCGGTGTTGAACCAGACGTGGCTCAGCTCGTGGAGGACCACGTGCTGGTCGAGCGCGTCACCGATCTCGATCGCGTCGCGCGACGCGAGGTACCAGCCCGCGTAGCCGTAGAGGTACGGCGTCACCGTCTCGACGACGTCGAGCTCGTCGTCGTCCGGCCACTTCAGCCCGACGAGACCCTCGAGCACCGGCACGCCTCGCGCCACCTGGGTGCTCACGTAGTCGGCCCACTGGCCGTCGCCGGGCCAGGCCCGCACCTTGATCTTCTCCGGGTGGAGACCCACGTCCTTGGTGACGAGGCGGTCGTCGTCGCGCACGCTGATGCCCGCGAAGAAGGTGTCGGGGTCGTCGATGTGATCGGCGCGGTAGACCACCTCGGTCCCGAGCCGCGAGCGGGTCAGGTGGTCGCCGTCGAGGTCGACCTCGTAGCTGGCCGGGACGACCACCTGCACCGTCGAGCGGCCCGGGTCGCCACCGACCGCGTACACCGCGAAGGTCGCGTACGCGGTGTTCACGCGCGTGGTGCCTCCCGAGCGCGGCGCGGTCGCCGGGATCGTGTACGTCACGTGCATCGAGAACGTGTCGCGGTAGAAGAGGTTGCGACCGAAGGAGACCTGCGCGAACACGAGCTCGTCGGAACCGGCCGGCTCGGTGCGCACCGACAGCGGGCGGCCGCCGGAGTCGGCGTGGAAGCCGGTCGCCTCCTTCACCGCGAGCACCGGGTAGGCGTTCCAGTAGCGGCTGCTGACGACGTTGCCCCGCGTCACCGGCGCCGTCTCGTTCACGAAGCTCATGTCGGTGTCGACGACCACCGCGGGGATCGTCGGGTCGTAGCGGAAGGTCGCCGTGCTCGTGACCGTGAGCCCGTCGTCGATCGCCACCCGTCGCGGCGCCGCGGCCGACGCGGTGGGGATCAAGACGGTCGCCACCAGCACGGCGGCGAAGGCTCCGACGACGCGGGTCATGCAGTCCCTTCGGTCCCTTTTGCCGGGATGGTAGGAGCTTCAGTCCTCGGCGGGCGGCACCAGCTTGCGCAGCAGGTCGACCAGGGTGGCGGCCAGGTCCGGCGACTTGGGCACTGGCAGCACCACCAGCTCGGCCTCCTCCTTGTACACCGCGCCCTTGAAGAGGCGGTTGAGCCGCATCACCTGGCTGGTGCGCAGGGTCAGCGGGGACACCCGGGCGGTCAGCGCGGGGCCGCCGAACGCAGGGCCCTTCACCACGTTGAGCTCGCGGATGCCGAGGCGGTGGCACTCGGCCCGCAGCCGGGCGACCTCGAGCAGCTGGCGGGCCGGCTCGGGCACGGGCCCGTACCGGTCGAGCCACTCGGTCCGGATGTCGTCGACCTCGGACTCGGTCGTGACCGCGGCCAGCCGCCGGTACGCCTCGAGCCGCAGCTCCTCCTTCGCGACGTAGTCGCCCGGGAGGTGCGCGTCGAGCGGCAGGTCGAGCTTGATCTCGGCCGGCTCACGTGGCTCCTCGCCCTTGAGCTCGGCGACCGCCTCGTTCACCATCTGGCAGTAGAGGTCGTAACCGACCGCGGCGATGTGACCGGACTGGCCGGTGCCGAGCAGCGTGCCCGCACCGCGGATCTCGAGGTCGCGCATCGCGATGCGGAAGCCGGAGCCGAGCTCGGTCGCCTCGCCGATCGTCTTCAGCCGCTCGTAGGCCTCCTCGGTGAGCGCCCGTTCCCGCGGGTGGAAGAGGTACGCGTACGCCCGCTGCCCGGCCCGGCCGACGCGGCCGCGCAGCTGGTGGAGCTGGCCGAGCCCGAGGAGGTCGGCGCGGTCGACGACGAGCGTGTTGACCGTCGGCATGTCGATGCCCGACTCGATGATCGTGGTGCAGACCAGCACGTCGAACTGGCCCTCCCAGAAGTCGAGCACGATCTGCTCGAGGTTGCCCTCGTCCATCTGGCCGTGCGCGACCGCGATGCGGGCCTCGGGCACGAGCTCGCGCAGACGGGCCGCCACCGCCTCGATGTCCTTCACGCGGTTGTGCACGAAGAACGCCTGGCCCTCGCGCAGCAGCTCGCGGCGGATGGCCTCCGCGATCGCCCGCTCGTCCTCCTCACCGACGTAGGTGAGGATCGGCTGGCGCTCGGCCGGCGGCGTGTTGAGCAGCGTCAGGTCGCGGATGCCGGTGAGGCTCATCTCGAGCGTGCGCGGGATCGGCGTCGCCGTGAGCGTGAGCACGTCGACGTTCGACCGGAGCTGCTTGATCTGCTCCTTGTGCGACACGCCGAAGCGCTGCTCCTCGTCGACCACGAGCAGGCCGAGGTCCTTGAACTGGATGTCCTCGGAGAGCAGGCGGTGGGTGCCGATGATGCAGTCGACGTCGCCCATGCGCACGCCCTCGGCCACCCGCTTCGCCTGCGCGGAGGTGAGGAAGCGCGACAGCACCTCGACTCGCACGGGGTACTCGGAGAAGCGGTCGCTGAACGTCTGGAAGTGCTGCTGCGCGAGGAGCGTGGTCGGCACCAGCACCGCGACCTGCTTGCCGTCCTGGATCGCCTTGAACGCGGCGCGGATCGCGACCTCGGTCTTGCCGAAGCCGACGTCGCCGCACACGAGGCGGTCCATCGGGATCGACGTCTCCATGTCCGCCTTCACGTCGACGATGGCCTTCAGCTGATCGGGCGTCTCCCGGTACGGGAAGGCATCTTCGAGCTCGCGCTGCCACACCGTGTCCTCGGGGAACGCGTGGCCGGGGCTGTGCAGGCGCTTCTGGTACAGCACGACGAGCTCCTGCGCGATGTGCTGCACCTCCTGGCGAACCTTGGCCTTGGTCTTCTGCCAGTCGCCGCCGCCGAGCTTCGAGAGGGAGGGCGCGTCGCCGCCGGTGTAGTGGCGGACGGCGTCGATCTGGTCGGACGGCACGTACAGCCGGTCGTCGCCGCGGTACGCGAGCAGCAGGTAGTCGCGCTCGACGCCACCGATCGCCCGGGTGACCATGCCGCCGTAGCGGGCGACCCCGTGCTGGTGGTGCACGACGTAGTCGCCGGGCTTCAGGTCGTCGAAGAACGCGGCGGCGTCGGTGCGCCGCGGTCTCGGCGCGCGGTGGGCGCGGCGCCGGCCGGTGAGGTCGGGTTCGGCGAGGACCGCGAGCTTGACGCCGGGGAGGATGCAGCCCCGTTCGATGGGACCGAGGACGACCTCGAGGTCGAGCCCGTGACCCCGCAGCAGCTCGCCGATGCGACCGCCCGACGCCTCGGTGTCGGTGGCCACGACCACCCGGTAGCCGTCGTCGATGAGGCCGCGCAGCTGCGCGACGAGCGCCTCGCCGTCGCCCACCGCGGGGTTCCACCCGATCGATTGGACGGTCGTGACCTCGGGGCTGTCCGGCGTGACCGTCACCGTCCACGCAGGCGCCTCGGTGCCGGTCAGCAACCGGTCGAAGGGCAGGTGCAGGTGCGGGATGGCGACGCCGTCGGGCACGTCCCACGTCGTGCGGGCGAGGTGGGTGGCGAGGTCGGCCTCCTCGGCCAGGATGTCGCCGGCCCGGTCCCGCATGCGGCGGGGCTCGATGAGCAGCACCTGGCCCTCGGCCGGGATCAGGTCGGTGAGGAGCCGCTCGTCCTCGACGAGCCACGGCATCCACGATTCCATGCCGTCGAACACGAGGCCCTGGGCCAGCCGCTCCCACTGCTCGCGGCCCCACGGCTGCGCGCCGACGAGCTGGTCGGCCCGGCTGCGCACGTCGTCGGTCGGCAGCAGCTCCCGGCATCCGAAGATCTCGACGTCGGGCCGGTCGGTCGTCGAGCGCTGATCGGCGACCGAGAACTCGGTGAGCCGGTCGACCTCGTCACCCCAGAGGTCGATGCGCACGGGCCCGTCCGCGGTCGACGGGTACACGTCGACGATCGAGCCCCGCACCGCCATCTCGCCGCGGTGCTCGACCTGCTCCTCGCGGCGGTAGCCGGCCGCGGCCAGCCAGGCGACGATGTCGTCGCGGTCGCGCCGCTCACCCTTGGCGATGACGAGCGGGGCCGCTTCGTCGACGTGGGGGCCGAGCCGCTGCAGGAGGGCGCGGACGCTGGCCACCACCACGCGGGGCGCCCGGTCGGGCGTGCGCAGGCGCCACATCGTGCGCAGCCGTCGGCCCATCGTCTCGACACCCGGGCTGACCCGCTCGAACGGCAGGGTCTCCCACGCGGGGAACGTCTCGACCAGGTCCGGACCGAGGTAGGCGGCGAGGTCGTGGGCGAGGCGGTCCGCATCGGCGGTGGTCGGGACGGCGGCGAGGATCGGGTGGCGGGCCGACGTGGAGGCCAGGCCGGCGATGGTGAGGGCGCGCGCGGGCTCGGGCACCGCGAGCACGGCGCGCGTCCGGCCCCGCACCTCCGAGAGGGCGGGGTCGTCGCGCAGCAGTCCAGGAAGGTCTATGAGCGACAGGCCCTCCAGGCTACGGCTTCATCCACCCAACCCCGTTTTGGTCGGTGGATCTGTCGTCACGACGACAGATCCACCGACCAGAAGCCTGGTTACGGCTTCATCCAGAGGGTCCAGCGGCTGACGGGCAGGAACCCGAGGCGCTCGTAGACCGGACGGCCGAGGTCGCTGGCGACGAGGACGGCCGGGATGGTGGGGTCGGCCAGGGCCGCGGCCTGGGTCGCGAGGGCCCCGAAGCCGCGGCCACGTGCGCCTGCGAGGGTGGCGACCAGCTCGATCACGCCGACGCCGTGGGCGATGGTGACTGCGGCCGTGGCCACCGGCTCGCCGTCGAGCGCGCCCACGAAGAACCGGGTCGGGCCGCCGAGCACCGAGGCGGTGAACGTTCGTCCCGGCTCGACCGGCATCAGCTCCGGGATCGGGTAGCCCTCGATCAGGACCCGCTCGACCTGTTCCATCCGGGCGCCGTCGACCACCTCGTGGGTCGAGAAGCCGGCGACCTCGGGGATGGGGGTGGCCGGCCCGACCGGACGCACCAT
>JAFBAD010000285.1 GCA_019247975.1 Acidimicrobiia bacterium | reverse complement strand
CCTCGGGCGCAGTGCGTCTGCGCCTCCGAGGTCGCGTCGATCGGCTCGGTCGAGGCGAGCGGCCCGACCACCGTCATGTTCCACCTCACGGCGCCCGATGCGTCGTTCCTCTCCTTCCTCGCCGGCGTGCAGGGGTTGGTCATCTCGCCGAAGGCGATCGCCGCCGCCCACCTCGAGTACGGCACCAAGTACGGACCGAAGCCGGTCGGCACCGGTCCGTTCTCCGTTGCGAGCACCGATCCGTTCGTGTTGAAGAAGAACCCCGACTACTGGCGCACCGACGACGAAGGTCGGGAGCTCCCCTACCTCGACGAGATCAAGGTCCGCACGATCGACGACGACGGGCAACGCCTCGAAGCCCTCCGCAGAGGCGACATCGATCTGCTGCAGACCGCGGACAACGACACGATCGTCGCCGCCGGCGAGAAGGGGCTCGACGTCCAGAAGGCCGTCGGCGCGTCGACCCGCATGCTGCTGTTCAACACACGGAAGGCACCGTTCGACGACGTGCGGGCCCGCCGCGCCGTCGCCATGAGCATCGATCGCGAAGCCATCAACCGGGCCGGGTACCAAGGCGCCACCCTTCCCGCGCGTTCCCCGTTCGCCTACCGGTCACGGCTGGCCGGTGGCGTGGAGTGGCCGTCCTTCGACCTCGACGCCGCCAAGACGATCGTCCACGACCTCGATGCGGACGGCGGTGTCGGCCCCATCACCGCGAACTGCATCGCCACCGACGAGCAACGCAGGGTGTACTCGGAGATCGGGGACGAGGCGGCGGCCGCCGGCCTGAAGGTCCACACCGAGTTCGAGGACTCCGGCGCGTTCGTGAACCGGCTCTTCGGCAGCCGCGACTTCTCGATGGCCTGCTTCGGTGGGTTCTACGAGCTCGACCCGGCCGACCTGTACTCGGCGTTCCACACCGGCGAGAGCAACAACGCGACCGGTTACAGCGACCGCGACGTCGATGCTGCCCTCGAAGCGATGAGGACAACCAGCGACGACGGCGAGCAGCGCCGGCTCGTGAAGGTCGTCCTGCGGAAGCTGGCGAGGGATGTTCCCGCGGTCCCGCTCACCTACGAGCTCAGCGCGAACATCCATCGTGACGACGTGAGCGGCCTTCCCGAGCCCGAGGTCGCCTGGCTCGGAACCATCCGGTTCACCACGCTCTACCGAACCGCCTCTCGCTGATGCTGACAGTCGCTGCTACTACCGTCGGTTCAATGGCACAGCGGATCACGAAGGTCGCCGTGGTGGTCATCGTCGCCGCCGGCGTACTCGTCGCGTCGGCCGGACCGGCCAGCGCCGACTCCTACACCACGAAGGACACCACGCAGACCTACACGACGAAGGCAGGCAAGACCGTCAGCTGCGGGTGGTTCGCCGATGCGTGGCGGTCAGACGATCGGCTCAGGCTCTCGGCCTCCGTGTCCTCGGAGCGCTCAGCGCGTTCGTGCCTCACCACGTTCGAGCCACGGTTCATGGCCCTATGGAAGGACCGGAGCGGCGAGGACCAGGGTCTCCAGGTCCACGGGGACTCGGTCTCGATCGACGGCGTCGCCACGAACGTGTCCGTTCGAGTGTGGGGCTACTTCAACGACTGCGACATCAACATCACCTCGAACCACTGCGAGGTTTCCGTCGATCTGCTGAGCCACGCCAAGTAGGACACGCTCGGTCGCTCCACGACGCGGAGGTCGTTCTTGCGTGCGATCGTCTCCGGTCCTGGAGACGATCGCACGCAAGAACGAGTGGTCAGTCTTCGACCTGGGCGAGGACCGCGACGTTCTGCGGGCGATCCTGCAACGCGGTGTAGAGGCGGCCGCCGCCGACGGCGATGCGGTTGAAGATGACGGGGTACGGCAGCAGCGTGCGCTGGACGCCGTCAGCCGACCAGCCGCGATCGGGCCGGCCGTCGGACCCGTACGTGTAGACCTCGAGCATCTGCCGTTCGGCGACGGAGTACTCACTCGAGGCGACGATCCACGGCTTGGCGTCGTCGTCGAAGGTGAACAGCCATGACCGAGGGGGCGGGAACGTCGACTTCGGAGGCGCGTCGGGGAGGGACAGGTGGGTGCTGCCGCTCCCCGCCCACGCAGGATCTGGATCGCCCGATGTGGTGAAGCGGTAGAGCTTGATCGTCGTCGTCTGGTCGTCGAGGAACCCTTCGCACATGAGTACGGCCCGGCCCGAGGGGTCGGCCTCGATCAACACGACCGGCGGGTCGGGGCACCGCACCGGTGCGACGCCGTCACCGCCGAAGGTGCGGTCGGCGGACCCGTCGGCTCGGAGCCGCATCACGTCGTGGAGGGTCCCGTCCGGCCGGCTGGCGTAGCTGCGTCCGTCCGAGGTGAACGCGACCGCCGACCAGTCATCGGGCACGACCTCGACCCCGTCGCCGGAGAACGTCGGATCGAGCGAGCCGTCAGGCCGGAGGCGGATGATCGCTTGTCCCTGGAACACATCACCGATGTACGGCCGCGTGTCGTAGGCGGCCACGGCGACCATGATCCGGCCGTCCGCGAGCACCCGTACCTTGAACGGCTGCACCACGTCGTGCTCGTACTTGAACACCCGGTAGTGGACTCGTCCGTCGGCCGAGAAGGTCGGGTCGTAGTCGCCTGTGGTCGTCAGCCGGGTGACACCGAGGCGATCCTTGGTCGTGTACATCTCGCCGAGGACCAGCAGCCGACTCCCCGTGGGGATGACGAAGTGGGGGAAGCTGAACCCCGTGCCGTTCGGGCTGAAGCTGCGCTCCTGCAGCCCGGCGAACCCGTAGCGGTCGTCGTAGCTCCCATCGGCGTTGTACCGACCGATGCGGAACGGCCCGCCGTCGCCGACGTGCCACGACCCGACGTAGAGACGCCCCGACGCGAGCGGCCCGAGGGACACCAGGTACCTCGACGACATCGTCATGATCCCGTCCTGCGACCACGTGAGATCGGTCTGGCCGGTCCTGGGTGGGAGCGGCTCGGTGCCGTCGCGCTCGTACGCGCCGATGTCGACTCCGCCGCCGACCGGACGGGGATCACCGTTGATGTCGACCGCCGGCGCGGCAGTCGGCGAGCCGGCGTCGACGAGGATCGAGGAGCTCCGCAGCTCGTAGTCCGAGCTGTCATCGATGAAGCCCGGGGCGCCGAGGATGTTGCCGTTCGAGCCGACCGGGTTGTGCAGCCCCGTCGAGCTCTTTCGGTTGCCGCCGAGGAAGTTGTGGTCGAACTGGGGGCGGTCACCCGCGAAGTCGACCTGGTAGCCGATCTCGTTGTCGGTGATGAGGTTGTTCCGCACGATGGCGTTGCCCATGTACCGACCGTCGACATCGAGGCCGAGCCGGTTGCGCACGATCGTGTTGTTGATGATCCGGAGGCCGTTGGCCCCGTCGGCGCCGCCACCTGCGTCCAGCGCCGTGCTGCACCGGTTGTCGGCGAAGAGGTTGTTCGTCACCTGCACCGAGTCCTGCGCGTAGACGATCCCCTCACGTGAGGCGCCGTTGGGGAAGCAGTTGCCGCTGAACTCGTTGCGATCGACCACCACGGAGTCCATGGCGAACAGCGCGATCGGACCGCCGCCGCCGTACTTCGGGTGGTTGTCGACGATCCGGTTGTCGCGCACGACCGTCGTACCGGTTGCGACCACGGCAGTGGCCGTCCGCTCGTCCAACCCGGTGACCGTGAACCCCACGAGGGCACCGGCCGCGCTCATCTCCACGACGGGATGCTGATGTCCGTCCTGGTCGTCCAGGTTCACGCCGTGGATGGTGGTGACGTCCGGACCTCCCGAGCTGCGGAGGTCGATCGCCTTGTTCCCGAACACGAGGTTCTCGTGGTAGGTCCCCGGCGCGACCACGATCGTGTCGCCGCTCGACGCCGCAGCGATTGCCGCGCCGATGGTCGGCTGCTGCTGCGGTACGAGGATCGTTGCTGCTGCGGCCGCCGGTGCCGCGCCGACGGCCATTGCCGCGACCACCGACGCGGCCAACGACATCGTGAGGGCGACGCCTCGGATCCGCCTCGTGACGCTCATCTCGCCTCCGGCCCCCACCTCGGTCGCTCGAGCGTATGCCTCCGAGGCCGCGGAGGTCGTTCCTGCGTGCGATCGTCTCCGGTCCTGGAGACGATCGCACGCAGGAACGCGGGGGCTGGGAGGATGGCGGCATGGAACGGGTGCTCGGCATCGGTGGCTACTTCGTGCGGGCGACGGACCCTGCGGCGCTGAGCGCCTGGTACCGCGACTGCCTCGGCCTGGACGTCGACGAGCACGGCGCATGGCAGCAGGACACCGGCGTCACCGTGTTCGCGACGTTCGAGTCCGACACCGACTACTTCGGCGCCCGCACGCAACAGACCATGGTCAACTTCCGGGTCCGGGACCTCGATGCGATGCTCGCCCAGCTGCGGTCCAAGGGCGCTGACGTCGTCGACGACACGCAGGACATGGAGGGTGTCGGTCGCTTCGGCTGGGTCACCGATCCCGAGGGCAACCGCATCGAGCTCTGGCAGCCCGCGTGAACCGAGCGATGCGCCGGCGGTCACCGCCGGCTCTCGCGGTGGGCGTCGCGCTGGTGCTGCTCGCCGCCTGCAGCAGCAGCTCCGACTCGTCGTCCACGTCGACGACGCATCCCTCGGCGTCGACGGGGACCGTGGCCGCCGCACCGACCTCCGCGTGGAAGAGCATCGACCGCGACGTCGTCGCGATGGGCCCGGACGTGAGCTTCCTCGCGGCGAGCGTGTCACCCGGCGGGAGGTGCGAGCCGGTGCACGCCGTCGCCGCATCGACGGCTCGCCCGACGGCATCACAGTTCAAGCTGTTCGTGCTGGGCGCGCTGGCCGAGCAGATCCGCTCGGGTCAGGCGTCGTGGAAGCAGACGGTGACCGTCGCCGATGCGGATCGCAGCGTGGGCAACTCGAAGGAGTCCGGCTCGCTGCAGTTCGCTGCGACCGGCGCGAGGGTGCCGGTCGAAGAGGCCGCGACGAAGATGATCTCGATCAGCGACAACACCGCCGCCGACATCCTGGCCAAGCTGGTCGGACGAGCGGCGGTCGAGCGCCAGTTCGCGCGGTGGTCGGATCACGCGTCCGCCAACACGCCGTTCCCCACGACGCGGGAGATGATCCTGCTCCACTACGTCGCCGGGCTCGGTGACCGCTACCTGGCCACGCCGAAGGCCCAGCGGGCTGCGTTCCTCACGTCGTCGGTCGACCCGGTGCCGCTGGCCCAGCTCGCCAGCGGCTACTCGGCCGATCCGCGGTTCATCGACGACATCGAGTGGTTCGCCTCCCCCGCCGACGTCTGCCGCGCCTTCGCCGGCCTGCAGCAGCTCGACGAGCAGAAGGCGCTCGCACCCCTCGACGCGATCCTGTCGCGCGAGGACGCCGGCATCGGGCTGGACGGATCCGTCTGGCCCACGGTCTGGTACAAGGGCGGCTCGGAGCCCGGCGTCCTGACCCTCGGCTGGCTGGCGAAGAACCGGTCCGGCCGCACCTTCGTCGTCCAAGCGATGGTCTCGAACCCCGACGCCGGGCTCTCCACGAGCACCATCACGGACCTCGTCGGCGTGGCCGAGCGGGCCTTCCGCCTCCTCGGGTAGCGAGGCGTGCCTTGACCCACGACGTGGTGCTCGCCGGTGGCCGGGTCGTCGATCCCGAGAGCGGGTCCGACCGCGTGTGCGATGTCGGCATCGACGGCGGGTCGGTGACCGCGCTGGACGAGCACCTCGACGGCCGGACGACGATCGACGTCAGCGGGCTCGTCGTCGCGCCCGGCTTCGTCGACGTCCACAGCCACGCGCAGACCCTGCCGGGTCGGCGGCTCCAGGCCTGCGACGGGGTGACGACGGCGCTCGACCTCGAGGCAGGTCGGACCCCGGTCGAGCATGCCTACCAGCGCGAGGCGACGAGAGGCTCGCCGATCAACTACGGCTTCTCCGCGTCGTGGGCTGCGGCGCGCATGCACGTGCTGGCGGACGGTCTGCTCGACGGGAGCGCGATCGCGGTGTTCGGCGGCCTGGTGGGAGCCGACTGGCAGCGGGCCGCGACCCTGTCGCAGGTCGGTCGCATCCTCGAGCTCCTCGCTGACGATCTCGCCGCCGGGGCCATCGGCGTCGGGCTGCTCGTCGGCTACGCGCCTGGCGTCGACCCGGCCGAGTACGTCGCCGTCGCCGAGCTCGCGGCCACGGTCGGCGTGCCGACCTTCACGCACTCGCGCGACATCGTGGAGCTGGCACCCGAGACGCTGATCGACGGCGCCGAGGAGATCGTCCGCGCCGCCGGCGAGACCGGCGCACACATGCACTACTGCCACATCAACTCGACGTCCTCACGCCACATCGACCGGGTGCTCGGGCTGGTCGGCCGCTGCCAGGCCGAGGGCGCGCACGTCACCACCGAGGCGTATCCATACGGCTCCGGGTCGACGGCGATCGGCGCCGCGTTCCTCGCGCCGGAGCGGTTGCGTGAGCGCTTCCGCGACACCACCTCGATCACCTACCTCCGCACCGGCGAACGCATCGCCAGCGACGACCGGCTGCGCGAGCTCAGGGCCACCGACCCCGGTGGCCTCGTCATCGCCGAGTTCCTCGACGAGGCCGACCCGAACGATGCTGCGCTCCTCCGCCGGTCGCTCTCGTTCCCCGATGCCATCGCGGCAAGTGACGCGATGCCGCCCATGTGGACGGGCGCCGGCCGTCCGGACCTCACCGCCTGGCCGCTCCCGCCCGAGGCGGTCGTCCACCCGCGCACGGCGGGCACCTTCGGGCGGGCGCTGCGCCTGTGGCGGGAGGAGGGCGCGCTGCCCGCCGAGGCGCTCCGGCGAGCGACCCTGCTCCCTGCACAGCTGCTCGAAGGTTCGGTCCCGGCGATGCGCCGCAAGGGCCGTGTGCAGGTGGGCTCGGACGCGGACATCGTCGTGTTCGACGCAGCCACGGTGACCGACCAGGCGACGTACCTCGCGTCGACCCGCCCGTCTTCGGGCATCGCCCACGTGCTCGTCGACGGCACCTTCGTCGTGCGCGGCGGCCACCTCGTCGAAGACGCACTGCCCGGCCGCCCCATCCGCGCCGGGTAGCCACCACTACCCTGCCGCCGATGTCTTCCGACCTCGTCCTCGTGACAGGCGGCGCCGGCTTC
>JAFBAD010000265.1 GCA_019247975.1 Acidimicrobiia bacterium | reverse complement strand
GTGACCGAGAACGTGGCGCTGCCCCTCGTCCTCGCGGGAGCAGACGAACGCGCCGCGCGCCGACGAGCACACGAGATGCTGGAACGGATCGGCCTCGGTGCCCTCGTCCGGCGCCTTCCCGACGAGGTCTCCGGTGGCCAGGCTCAGCGCGTCGCCGCCGCGCGGGCGCTCGTCACGGACCCGCGAATCGTCCTCGCGGACGAACCGACGGGTCAGCTCGACCAAGCCACCGGTGCATCCCTGCTCGACGCGCTCCTCCGTGAACTCGCTGACGACGCGGCCCTGATCGTGGCGACCCACGACCAGTCCGTCGCCGAGCACCTCCCACTCCGCTGGCAGCTGAACGACGGCTGGCTCGACACAGGAGTGCCGGTCTGTTCACGCTGACCTGGATCGCCGGGCTGCTGCGACGGCGCACCTTGCGGCTCCTCGGTCCCGCCCTGGCCGCAGCACTCGCGGTCGCGCTCGTCGCGACGCTCGGAAGCTTCATGGCCTCCGCCCGACGGGACATGACGCGCCACGCGCTCGGTGCCGAACCGATCGACTGGCAGGTGGCGCCCCAGCCAGGCGCTGACGTGGCTGCGGTCGGCCGAGCGGTCAACCGGGATCCGCACGTCGCTCGGAGTGCGGTCGTGCACGTAGGTCACACCTCAGGACTGCAAGCGGTCGCCGGAGGCACCACCCAGACGACCGGGCCCGGTGTGGTGCTCGGACTACCGAGCGGCTACCGATCCCTCTTCCCAGGTGAGATCCGCACGCTCGCCGGCAGAGAGGCGGGCGTACTCGTGGCCCAGCAGGCCGCAGCCAACCTCCACGTCCGCCCAGGCGACGTCATCAGCGTCGGCCGGACCGGCTCCACCGCAGCCCGGGTCCGGGTCGACGGCGTGGTCGACCTGCCTCACGCGAACACGCTCTTCCAGGTCGTCGGGGCCGCGCGGAACGCACAGCCCGCAGCCCCACCGGATGACGTCGTCCTCATGCCGGGCGTGACATGGCAGCGGGTCTTCGGTGCGCTCGGTCGAGCTCGACCGGACCTCGTGAGCACGCAGTACCACGTGCAGCTGCAGCGGGCCTTCCTCCCCACCGACCCGTCCGCCGCCTTCACCAGCGTGACGGGAGCCGCCAAGCACCTCGAGGCCGCCACCAGCGGCGGCGCCCTCGTGGGCAACAACATCGCCGCGACCCTCGACGCTGCGAGGAGCGACGCGCTGTACGCCCAGGTTCTGTTCATCCTGCTCGGTGGTCCCGGTGCCGTCCTCGCCGGCCTGCTTGCGGCCGCCGTCGCCGGCGCCGACCGCGAACGTCGCCAGTGGGACTTCGCTCGCCTGCGGACCCGAGGATCGACCACGCGTGTGTTGGCGAGACTCGCAGCAGCCGAGGCCCTCACCATCGCCACGATCGCGTGCGTGGTCGGGTTGGTGCTCGGCGCACTCGTCGGAAAGCTCGCCTTCGGCTCGGCGACGCTCGGCGCGACCACGGCCGACGCCATCATCTGGGCGGTCGGCGCCGTGGCGTTCGGAGGACTCGTGGTCCTCGCCGGCGTCTACCTACCGGCCCGCCGGGACATCACCACGTCCACGGTGCTCGCGGCCCGCGCACGCGTCGAGCGGCGCGAGCGACCGATGCCCCTGCGCTACGGCCTGGATCTGGCGGCCATCGCCGCGGGTGCCGTCATCTACTGGGCGACGAGCCGCGGCGGCTACGCCGTCGTCCTCGCACCCGAGGGCGTCGCCACCGTCTCGGTGAGCTACTGGGCGCTCGCCGGGCCCGTCCTGCTCTGGATCGGCCTCGGGCTCCTCGCGTGGCGGCTCGCAGGCGAGCTGGTGGCACATCCCCGGACTCTCCGTCGGCTCGTCGCACCCACCAGCCGGAAGCTGTCCGGCCTCGCCGCAGCGAGCATCAGCCGCCGTGCCTCGCACGCGGCCACGACCATCGTCCTGCTCGGCCTCGCGGTGGCCTTCGCCACCTCCACCGCGGTGTTCACCACGACCTACCGCCACCAGGTCGCGGTGGACGCCGTCCTCACCAACGGCGCCGACGTGACCCTCACCGCGACACCACCGCCCCGGTCGACCTCAGCTGAGATGCACCGCCTCGCCTCGGTCCACGGCGTTCGCCACGTGGAGCCACTGATGCACCGCTTCGCCTACGTCGGGAGCGACCTCCAGGACCTGTACGGCGTCGACCCGACGACCATCGGTTCAGGAGCGGCCCTGCAGGACGCCTACGTGTCGGGCGGGTCGGTGGCCGAGCTCATGCGGACGATGGCCCGGCAGCCCGACGCGGTCCTCGTGAGCGCGGAGACCGTGCTCGACTTCCAGCTCCACCCCGGAGACCTGCTGCGCCTCCGCCTCCCGAGCTCCAGCTCTGGCAAGCCTGTCACCGTCCCGTTCCACTACGCCGGCATCGTCAAGGAGTTCCCGACCGCGCCCAGCGACAGCTTCCTGGTCGCGAACCGGGCGTACGTTGCGACGCGCACGGCTGACCCAGGGGTCGACACCTACCTGGTCGACACGAACGGACCCGTGCGGCCGATCGCGGCCCGCGTCCGGGCCGCCGCGGGACCTGGCGCCAAGGTCACCGACCTCGCGACCAGCCGGCGAGTCGTCGGCTCCAGCCTCACGACCGTCAACCTCTCCGGCCTGGCCCGCGTCGAGCTGATCTTCGCCGGTGCCCTCGCAGCCGCGGCCGCTGCCATCGTCTTCACCCTCGACCTCGCAGCCCGCCGACGGTCGTTCGCGATCATCTGGGCCGTCGGCGCTCGCAGCCGACAGCTCGGCGCGTTCGTCTGGGGCGAGGCCCTCGCCACCGTTGCCCTCGGCCTGCTCATCGGTGTTGCAGTCGGCGCAGTGCTTGCGATCGCGCTCGTGAAGGTCCTCACCGGGGTGTTCGATCCACCGCCGGCTCACCTGTTCGTTCCGTTCGGTTACCTAGCGGGGCTCGTCCTACTCGTGCTCCTGGCGGTCGGCATCGCGGCAGCGGCCGCACATGCCGTCCTGTCGCGGCCGTCCCTGGGCGCAGTGCGCGACCTCTAGCGAAGTCTCAGCAGCCGGTTACGCGACGCAAACCTGACCCTTGGCGAGCGCTGAAAGCCACCTTCCAAGGGTCCGATCGGTGATGATGGAGCGTTCGGGTTACCCCAAGGGACTGTCTACTCCGCGTGCACGATCTGGAGGCGACGGCGCCGCCTCTCAGCCGACGTTCAGGAAGGGGTGACGAGTGTGCGAAGGTGCGACCTCCTCGTCTGCTCCTCGTCGAGGACGACCGGGGTTTGGCGGCGTCTCTGGGTGCGGGGCTTCGCAGAGACGGGTTCAGTGTCACGGAGGCGTACGACGGGGCTCAGGGCCTGGCGCTGGCTCGCGCCGCAACGTTCGATGTGCTCCTCCTTGACCTGATGTTGCCGAAGCTGAGCGGCATCGACGTGTGTCGTCAGCTCCGGGCCGACCAGGTTCCGACGGCCATCGTCGCCCTGACGGCGTCAGCTGACCCCGACAAGCAGCTGGCGGCAGAACAGGCCGGCGTCGACGCCTATGTGACAAAGCCCTTCTCCCACGCAGACCTCGTCGGCC
>JAFBAD010000109.1 GCA_019247975.1 Acidimicrobiia bacterium | reverse complement strand
AAGTCGGCGTAAGGCAGGAACGTCTGCATCGGCCCGGACCACGCTACGAGCGGGGGCAAGGAATCGGAGACGAAGAACGGCAGACGTCGTCGCATCAGGCGTCGAGGAAGGGGACGAGCATGGCCAGGATCCGTTCGGGGCTGCGGGTCATGTCCATGTGGGTCGTGCCGGGGAGCACGGCCAGCTGTCCGTGTGGCAACAGCTCGACCGCCTCGACGGCGTCGGACACGCGGATCATGTCGTTGTCCCCGACGAGCACCAACGTCGGGCTCTGCACCGCCCGCAGTTCGTCGGCCGTCCAGCCGACGAAGTCCTCGTTGACCATCGTCCCCACCTTCTCGCCGAGGGCGTCGAAGTGCGAGGGATCGGGCGCAACGGCCGTGTACGCGTCGCGCATGGCCTGGAAGTCGGCATCGCTCGGCATCGGCCTGGGTGCCTCGTCGGGGGGGGCCTCCCGGCTCCGGTAGTCGGCCGACGCCACGGCGACACGACCGACGACGTTCGGGTGGCGAATGACGAGCGACCATCCGACCAACCCGCCGAGGCTGAAGCCGAAGATGTCTGCCTCCTCGATGCCCAGGTGAGCCAGGAGGGCGGCGACGTCGTCGGCCAGCTGGTCGATCGACATCGGGCGGTCGGTGTCGGCCGTGTGGCCGTGACCCTGCAGCTCGACGGCGATCAGCCGGCGGCGCGCCGCCAGCGTGGGGAGCAGCGGGCCGAACATCAGGTCGATCGTCTGCAGCCCGCCGTGGAGCAGCACGACCGGTCGCCCGCTTCCGTGGATCTCGTGGTACAGCTGCAGCCCGTTGATGTCGGCGAAGGAACCGGTGGGGTGATCCATGCCGGTAGAGACGCTACGAGCCGCGCCACCTCATCGACTCGGAAACGAAGCACCCCCAACGGGATTCGAACCCGTGCCGCCACCTTGAGAGGGTGGTGTCCTAGGCCGCTAGACGATGGGGGCGGGTGTCCCGAGGCGTGCCCCAGGGCGAAGTGCGATCCTAGCCGCTGATCGCGTCACGGCCTCCGCCGTTCCCCCGCTAACGTGACCGGTCCATCCTTCGGGGGTGGTGTAATCGGTAACACAACTGGTTCTGGTCCAGTCATTGGGGGTTCGAGTCCTCCCCCCCGAGCCACTCGCTCCGACGGAAGCCCCAGGTCAGCGTCCTGGGGCTTCTGCGCGAGGCGGGCTCGATGCCGCGGTGGATCACATGACGCCGAGGGCGGTCTCCGCTCCGGACGAGTACTGGTAGATGAGCTTGTGGTCGAGGTAGGCCGCTCGCAGGTGCACCACGCCCTTCGAGATCCCGAGGATCAACCACTGCTCGCCGTCGAACACGAGGCCCTTCACGTGGTCGCCCTCGACACCGGCCCATGCGGTGAGCGCGGAGCCGTCCGACAGCAGTGACCCCGCGGGCGGGTCCGGGATCGCATCCCATGCGAGCTCGCCCGCATCGTCGACCGTCAGCAAGGCGAGCTGCGGTGCATCGTCCACCTGGAACAGCGCCCCTCGGCCGGGAAGGCAGCCGCGGGCGTAGTCGGTCTGGATCTCGAACGGTGACGGCGGCACGACCGGCGATGCCGACCGGTTTCCCTGCTCGACCGTCACCTTGTACGCGACGAGGTCGCTCCCGGCCGCAGGGTTGGGGCCGTAGACCGTCGTAGCCGACGACGGCTGTCGCAGCACCAGATGGCGGTCGCCGGGCCCGATCGGGCACGACTCGACCACCTGGAGGTCGTCGGGGTCGCGCTGCTGCGGAGGCGGGGGTGCCATCCGGCGCCACGTCCCGTCGTCGAGGCCGAGGTGATAGCGGACCTCGACCTCGCGGTTGGTGCCGCAGATGTCCGCGGAGCTCGGTTCCTCGGGCTCCTCCGGGACGAAGTGGGGACACCGCGTACCGGTCACGACGATGCCGTCGTGCTGCGCGAAGGCGCTGACGAACACGAGCGGCGGACCGGCCAGGCGGTGCGGACGCAGACCGTTGGGATCACCCGACCACACCGTCAGCCGTCGCCGGCCCGTCGGGTCGAGCGCCGTGCCGTCGACCACCACCAAGGTGCCATCCGTGGTGGCGAACAGGTCGGTGTTCTCGCTCCGGCCGAGCGCCAGTCCCTCGATCGCCACCACGGCCTCGGGCACGGTGCTGCTCGGCTCGGCGCTACGGCGGGCACCGCTCCCACACGCAGCCATGGGCACAGCCGCGGCTACGACGACGAGCGTCGCGAGTCCCCGCACCACGTGGCCAGCCTCGCGCTGACCCGCCTTCGCTACGCGTCGGCCAGGACCAGGTCGGCGACGAGCTCCGGTTCCTCCTCTGTCGCGCCGGTCGCCAGCGTCCAGGAGACGAGGCCGAGCAGCGCGATGACCGCAGCGCACTGGACGATCGGGGCGCCGATGGTCGAGAGCCAGCCCGCGAAGCCGGCGATGGCGGCGGCCGCCGGGAGGACCCAGATGCGCGAGCCGCCCTGCGGTCGCGCCGCGACGGCGACGGCCGCGGCGGCGACGCCCACGAAGAGGTAGTGGCCCCACACCTGCGGGAAGAACAGCAGCGCGGCGAGCCAGCCGAACGACCACCGGGCGTCGTGCGGCGCCACCCGGTAGACCCGGACGAGCAACGGCGCCACCACCGCGCGGATGAGCCAGGCGAGCGCGCCGACGAGCTGGACGGGCACGCTCAGGCGGAACAACGCCGCATCGAGCGACCCGTTGTTCCAGAGCTCCGCCGTGTGGTGCGAGGTGGTCGCGTTGGCCTCGAGGAACGAGCGCACGATCCAGGCAGGGGCGAGCAGCGCCGTCAGGGCCGTGAGCCCGACGACGATCCAGCCGATGGCGGCCAGCAGCTTCTTCCGCCGTCCGGCCACGAGCACGCCGACGACGAGCGCCGGCCAGACCTTGAACGCGGCGGTCACGACGACCAACGCGGCGGCGGCCCAGCGCTTCCAACCTCTCGAGCAGTCCGCGATCGGGATCATGGCCGCGAGGAACAGGAGCGGTGCGTTCTGGCCGATCGCGATCGTGAACGACACCAGTGGCGTGAGGAGCGCGGCTGTCGCGACGAGAGCCGCCGGAGCTCGGGGATGGATGCCGGCCAGTCGCCGCCACGCGATCGCCATCGCGCCGACGAACGCGGCCGCGCCGATGAGCCGCATCGCGATCGACATGTGGTGATCGAGCCAGCCGAGCGGCACGACGAGCGGCAGCGCGATCGGCGCGGACACGAAGGCGACCACGGTCTCGTCGCACTCCTGCTGCGTGTCGTAGTAGACGCACGACGCCTGCTTGAAGCGAGGGCGAACCGCGTGGGCGCTGCCGGCGTCCTTCGCTACGTAGACGTCCTCGGGGTGGTCGTGCAGCAGCCTCCCGGCCACCCCGAAGGGCACAGCGTCCTGCGCGGCTCCCGTCCACACGAAGGCCAGCGCCAGCCAGATCGCCATGATCGCGACGAAGGCGAAGCGCATCCTCTCCATCCCCCCAAAGGTCGGCAGCTCGGACGTGCCCGATGAGCGAAATTGGCCGGGTTGGGGGCGGTATGCGCTCCCAACCTGGCCAATTTCGCCTAAAGGGGGGTGGCGCGGTCAGGTCCCGAGAGCTCCCAACCACTCCCAGTCGGGGTCGCGGATGTACGCGAGCCACGAGCTCCCGACCAGCACGACGCCGAGGCCGACGAGACCCAGCACGAGCGTCAGGCGGGGCGGCACCTCGTCGCGACAACCGTCGTTCCGCGGGTCGTCCTCGATCCTCCCGAGCAGCGAGTGATCGCCGAGCTCACCATCTTGGAGACGCCCGCCCACCAGCGGTCCCGAGCACCACCACTGCTGCGAGCCGTTGCTCGCCGGATACGGGATCACCCCGAAGGCCAGGGACCCCGCGACGATGAGCAGGCCGAACCACAAGCCGACTCGCCGGAAGCGGCGCATCACCCGACGCTACGCCGGTTCTTGGCCGGGTTTGCCGCGCAGAGCGCGGCGAACCGGGCCAATTTCGCCTAGGGGCCGGGGTGGGGGGTCAGGCGGTGGCACCGCCGTCGACGACGTACTCGGAGCCGGTGACGAACGACGACTCCTCCGAGGCGAGGAACAGCACCACCTTGGCGACCTCGTCGGGGCGGCCGTAGCGGGGGATGGCACGGTCGGTGAGCCGGGACGGGTCCCGGAAGGCGGCGATCATCTCGGTGTCGATCGGACCGGGGTGCACGGAGTTCACGCGGATGCCGTCGTGGCCGAGCTCGAGCGCGGCGCTGCGGGTCAGCCCGCGCAGCGCGAACTTCGACATCGAGTACGCAGCCATGGCGCTGACGCCCTGGAGGCCGGCGATCGACGAGATGTTCACGATCGTCCCGCCGCCCGCTTCGCGCATCGAGGGTGCGACTGCCCGGATGCCGAGCAGCGCGCCGATGAGGTTGACGTCGAGCGCGTTCCGGAAGTCGTCCACGGAGACGTCCTCGATGCGGCCGACCGGCATGATCCCTGCGTTGTTCACGAGGACGGTCGGCGGGCCGAACGTCTCTCGGGCGCGAGCGACGGCCGCCGCCCACGCCGCCTCGTCGCGCACGTCGAGTGCGGCGAACGCGGCGGCCTCGCCGAGCCCGGCAACGAAGGCCTCCCCTGCATCGACCACCACGTCGGTCACCAACACACGCGCGCCCTCGGACACAAAGAGCTCGACGGCTGCAGCACCCTGGCCCCGGGCGCCACCGGTCACGATCGCGACGCGCCCGTCGAGCCGACCGGTCATCCGTCGATCCCCTCGAACAGGTCGGGGTCCGAGCGGCGCAGCCGCTCGAGGTTCGCCTCCCACATGTTGGGGAGGAAGTACTTCTGGTACGCGGCCCGGCCGTTGATCACCTCGGCACGGGCGATCTCGGTGCCACCGATCGCTTCGCACTCGAGGTGGTAGCGGGCCGCCTCCTCCAGCATGATCGCCTCGATCGTCGCGTGCTCGAGCGACTGCGAAGCGACGATCGCGCCGTGGTTCTTCATCAACACGACCCGCTTGTCCCCCAGCGCGTCGACCACGTCGAGGTGCGGCCGGACCCCGTCGTCGGCGAAGGTCGCCTGGTCCTCGTGGAAGAGGACGGACACGACGTTGAACATGCCGATGGTGCGTCCGGTCGACGAGAACACCGAGACGAAGTGCGAGTGCAGGTGCACGATCGCCTCGACGTCGGGCCGGCGCCGGTAGATCTCGGCGTGGAAGTTGACCGCCGGGGAGAAGGCCATCTCCCCCACCCTCGGCTGCAGTTCGAAGCCGAGCTGCACGACCCGGTCGGGTGTCGTCTGATCGAAGTACTCGAGGCCGGTCACCCAGAAGGCATCCTCGCCGTGCGCTCGCGCACTCACGTGGCCGCCGACGTTGCTGTCGCACCCCTGCCGGTAGAGCATGCGCCGGGCGGCGGCGATGCGGAAGCGGATGTCGCTCGTGTCCATGGGGCTCCTCGTCAGAACCGGTCGGGGTCGGCCTGCACCGCGTCGGGCACCGGGTGGTCGAACAGCTTCGACGCGTTCTCCCAGGTGAGCTTGCGGATGTCGTCGGCCGGGAAGTGGCCGATCTGGCCGTGCAGCAGCTCCTGCGTGTCGGGCCACGTGCCGTCCTGGTGCGGGTAGTCGGTCTCGAGCAGGACGTGGTCGATGCCGATCAGGTGGCGCTGCTCAAGCGCGGACGGGTCGTCGATGGCGCAGAACCAGAAGTTCCGCTGCATCACCTCGCGCGGCGTGAGATCGATGCCCTCCCAGGTGCCGTACATCGCCTGGTACCGGCCGACGTGGTCGAGGCGGTCGAGCAGCCCGGCCACCCAGCCCAGGCCGCCCTCGGAGAGGCAGATCTTGATGCCGGGGTAGCGGACCGGGATCTTCGAGTAGAGCCAGTCGACGGCTGCGAACATCGCCCAGCCGAAGAACAGCACACCGATGGTGTCGGCCGGCGCGTCCGACGACGTCGTCGGCGCGGTCGACGACGAACCGACGTGCAGGCAGATGACCGTGCCGGTCTCCTCGCACGCGGCCATGAACGGATCCCACCAGCCGGTGTGCAGCGACGGCAGCCCGAGCCGCTCGGGCAGCTCCGGGAACGTGACCGCGGTGAAGCCGCGCGCCGCGTTGCGGCGGATCTCGTCAGCCGCGAGGTTCGCGTCGAGCAGCCAGGGCAGCTGGCACGGGATGATCCGGCCGGGATAGGTGCCCGCCCACTCCTCCAGGTGCCAGTCGTTCGCGGCTCGCACCACTGCGAGCGCGAGCTCCGGGTCGCTCACGCCCAGCTGGTAGCGCTGACCGGCGAAGCCGGCGAGCGACGACGGGAAGTTGAGCGACGCGTACACGCCGTTCAGATCCATGTCGTGGACGCGCGCGTCGATGTCCCACGCGCCCTTGCGCATCTCGTCGAACCGGCTGGGCTCGAAGCTGCGCTCCTCGAGCGGACGACCGACCACCGCGTTCAGGCCGACCTTGTAGTGGCGCTGCCCGTCGTAAAGCCAGTGCTCCATGCCGTCGTCGTCGAGCTCGACGCGCGGCGCGGCGCCGACGAAGCGGGCCGGCACCCGTCCCTCGAACATGTGCGGCGGCTCGACGAGGTGGTCGTCCACCGAGATGAGCGTGTAGCGACGGGCCCGCCGCTCGGGCTCGGGCAGGAACGTCACCTGCTCCGGCTTCGAGGTGACGAAGAAGCCTTCCTTGCGCTCGAGGTCGTCGAAGTCGATGCTGCCGCTGCTCACAGCACGGCCACCGGGTTGACCGGGCATCCGGTCCCACCGGGGATGCGCAACGGGGTCAGCGTGAGCAGGAACGCCCAGCGGCCGACCTCCGCGCACGCCATCGCCAGCGGTGCGAGGTGCATGTTGTCGACGAGGTGCAGCCCGATGGCGACGATGCCGATCTGGTGCACGGGGAACGGCCAACCCGGGATCGAGCGGAACGGCATGCGATCCGAGATGCCGTCGGAGCCGAGCACCGACACGCCCCGCTCGTGGATCCACGAGAGGCACTCCGGGTGCAGCCCGGCCAGGCCGCCCGAGATCGGGTCCAGCCGGCCACCGGCCGCGGTCCGGCGCGCGTCACGACCGGTCGACACCAGCAGGAAGTCGCCGGGACCGACGGTCAGGCCGTGGTCCGCCTCGGCCGCGTCGAGGTCGGCGACGGTGACCGCGTCGTCGCCGTCGAGGAACTCGATGCCTCGCGCCCGCGGCACGTCGAGCAGCACGCCCCGGCCGACGAGCCCATCGGCCAGCGCCATGATCGAGTTCGTGCGGGCGCCGTCGCTGCGGACGTCGGTCGGCGGCCGTCCGCCGTACATCTGGCCCCGCACGAACATGTGCGACAGCGCGTCGACGTGGGTGATGCCCAGCCCGTGGACCTGCGTGCCGACGTAGTCCCCGCAGGCCTCGTAACCCGGGATGCCGGTGCCGTCACGGGCGTCGCCCGAGGCGAGCATGTGGTGGTGCGC
>JAFBAD010000043.1 GCA_019247975.1 Acidimicrobiia bacterium | reverse complement strand
GTGAGCCGTGAGATCTCCGCGAGCTCCTTCTTGGAGCACGAGGAGAACAGCGGCACCTCCGCGAGCAGCGGGTCGATGACGTGATCTCGGTTCATTGCGGACCTCCCCTTCTCGTCCGGAGCCCGTGGCTTCCGGTGTTGCGAGGTTCTCCCGAAGGGGAGGCGAGGTCTGCTGCAGATGCGGCAGAGCGCCTGTGACCTGCGGCATCTGGCCGGAACCTGCACGTCAGCCGTACACTTCGCCCCACAACTGAGAGCAAACCGCCCCCTCGCGGGGCTGTGGGTGAGAGTCCCGACCGGCGGTGAGAGCCCGCGAACCCGGCCCTTCGGGGTCGGGCCGACTCGGTGGAATCCCGAGGCCGACGGTGTTCCGCAGGTTCGCCTGCGGTGAGTCCGGATGGGAGCGAGGAGGCGCCGGCCTCGCGCCGCGCGCATCCACGCTCCGAGAGGAGCAGCGGGATGGACGACACCGAAGCCATGGACCGGGCGATCGCTCTCGCGGCCGGGGTCCGGACCCGGACGTCGCCCAACCCGTGGGTCGGCTGCGTGCTCGTCACCCGCGACGGCGAGGTGTTCGAAGGGGCGACCGCACCGCCCGGCGGCCCCCACGCCGAGGTCACGGCCCTCGCCGCCGCCGGACCGAAGACCCGCGGCGCGACCGTGGTCACCACCCTCGAGCCCTGCGCGCACCACGGCCGTACGCCGCCCTGCGCCGACGCGCTGATCGACGCCGGGGTGGCCCGGGTGGTGGTCGCCATCACCGACCCGGATCCGCACGTCGCCGGCCAGGGCATCGCCCGCCTCCGCCAGGTCGGCATCACCACCGAGGTCGGCGTGCGGGCCGAGGCGGTGACCGAGCAGCTGGCCGCGTACCTCACCCACCGGCGCACCGGCCGGCCCTACGTGGTGCTCAAGCTGGCGGCCACGCTCGACGGCCGCACCGCCGCACCGGACGGGTCGAGCCAGTGGATCACCGGGCCCGAGGCCAGGACCGACGCCCACCGCCTGCGGGCCGAGAGCGACGCGGTGCTGGTCGGCGCCGGGACCGTGCGGGCCGACGACCCGAGCCTGACCGTTCGCCACGTCGAGGTCGACCACCAGCCCATCCGGGTGGTGCTCGGCCAGGTACCGGCCGACGCCCAAGTGCAACCCGCGCTGGAGCTCGAGGGCGACCTCGGCGAGGTGCTCGACACGCTCGGTGCGAAGGGCGTGCTGCAGGTCCTGGTCGAAGGTGGCGCGACCGTGGCCGGTGCGTTCCACCGGGCCGGCCTCGTCGACCGCTACGTCGTGTACCTCGCACCCGCGCTGACCGGCGGCGACGACAGCCGCCCGCTCTTCGCCGGCCCGGGTGCGCCGACGATCGCCGACGTGTGGCGGGGCGAGATCGCCGACGTCCGCCGCCTCGGCGACGACATCCGCATCGACCTCGTGGCCAGGCCGGAAGGAGCCAGCTGATGTTCACCGGCATCGTCGAGGAGCTCGGCACCGTGGCGAGCCGTGACGGGATGAAGCTCCGCATCGCGGCCACCACGGTCACCGAAGGCGCAGCCATCGGCGACTCGATCGCGGTGAACGGCTGCTGCCTCACCGTCGTCGTCCTCGGAGAAGGCTGGTGGGAGGCCGACGTCACCGACGAGAGCTACGCCCGCACGAACCTGGGCGACCTCCGGCCCGGCGACCCGGTCAACCTCGAGCGACCGGTCCGCGTGGAGGATCGGCTCGGCGGCCACATCGTTCAGGGCCACGTCGACGCGGTCGGCGAGGTGGTCGAGCCCGCACCCGATCTCCGCATCCGGATGCCGCAGGACCTCCTGCGCTACGTCGTCGCCAAGGGGTCGGTCGCGGTCGACGGCATCAGCCTCACCGTGGTCGAGCCCACCGACGACGGCTTCACCGTCGCCGTGATCCCGCACACCGCGGCGGTGACCACCCTGGGCTCGGCCGGCCCGGGCCACCGCGTGAACCTCGAGGTGGACATCATGGCCAAGCACGTGGAGCGGCTCCTCGCCGCCCACCTCGCGGCGCCCGCCGCCGACGATCCGTCGGCGCCGGCCGCCCTCTCAGGACCAGGAGGTCCGACATGACCAGCAGCCCCTTCGCGTCCGTCGAGGATGCCGTCGCCGCGATCGCGGCCGGCGACATCGTCGTAGTGGTCGACGACGAGGACCGTGAGAACGAAGGCGACCTGATCATGGCCGCGGAGGCCGCGACGGCGGAGAAGATCGGCTTCTTCGTGCGCCACACGTCGGGGCTGATCTGCGTACCGATGACCGGCGACCGGCTCGACGAGCTCGACATCCCGCTCATGGTCCGCGACAACAACACCGAGTCGCAGCGCACAGCGTTCACCTACAGCGTCGACTACCTGTACGGCACCACCACCGGCATCTCGGCGGCCGACCGGGCCAACACGATCTCCGCGCTGATCGACCCGGCGACCACGCCCACCGACCTCGCCCGTCCCGGGCACATCTTCCCGCTCCGTTACCGGGACGGCGGCGTGCTCAAGCGGGCCGGCCACACGGAGGCTGCGGTCGACCTCGCCCGCATGGCCGGCCTCTACCCGGCCGGCGTGCTGTGCGAGGTGGTCAAGGAGAACGGTGAGATGGCCCGCCTGCCCGACCTCGTCGAGTTCAGCGCCGAGCACAACCTGCTGCTGATCTCCATCGCGCAGCTGATCAAGTACCGGCGTCAGAACGAGAAGCTCGTCAAGCGGGTGTCCGAGGCCCGCATCCCGACGAAGTGGGGCGACTTCCAGGCGTACGTGTACGAGTCGCTGCTCGACGACGAGCAGCACGTCGCGATCGTGAAGGGCGCGGTGCAGGGCGAGAGCGAGGTGCTCGTCCGGGTGCACAGCGAGTGCCTCACCGGCGACGTGTTCGGGTCGCTGCGCTGCGACTGCGGTGTGCAGCTCGACTCGGCGATGGAGCTGATCGCGTCCGAGGGGCTCGGCGTGGTCGTGTACCTGCGGGGCCACGAGGGCCGGGGCATCGGCCTCGCCCACAAGCTGCGGGCGTACAACCTGCAGGACGAGGGCCACGACACGGTCGACGCCAACGTCGCGCTCGGCCTGCCGGTCGACAGCCGCGAGTACGGCATCGGCGCGCAGATCCTCAACGACCTCGGCATCACCACGATGCGGCTCATCACGAACAACCCGAGCAAGTACGGCGGCCTCGAGGGCTTCGGTCTCGACATCGTCGAACGGGTGCCGTCGGTGATCGTGCCGAACCCCGAGAACATCACCTACCTGCGCACGAAGCGTGAGCGCATGGGCCACCTGCTCGAAGGGCTGGAGGAACCGGGTGGCTCGTGACGTCGTCGCCGCCGGGCGGCAGGCACCGGAGCTCGACGGCACCGGGATGCGCGTCGCCATCGTGTGCGGGCGCTTCAACGACCACGTGACCATCCGCCTGCTCCAGGGCGCGCAGCGGGGACTCGACGCGGCCGGCGTCGGGACCGACGACGTGACGGTCGAGTGGGTACCTGGAGCGTTCGAGATCCCCATCGCCGCGAAGGCGTTCGCGGAGTCCGGCAAGGTGGACGCGGTCATCGGCCTCGGGTGCGTCATCCGGGGCGAGACCACCCACTACGAGACGGTGGCAGGGGAGTGCGCGGCCGGCATCCAGCGGGCGCAGCTCGCCACCGGCGTGCCGATCGTCTTCGGCGTGCTCACCACCGAGGACCTCGACCAGGCCATGGCTCGCAGCGAGGACGCGGGCGGCCACAACGTAGGGGAGGAGGGCGCGGCCACCGCGGTGGAGATGGCGCAGCTCCTCCGGCGGATCCGCGCCTGAGGACGCGCCTCACCCGCGGAGGGTGACCCCACGGGGCTCCTCCGGAGCGATGCTCCCCGGCGAGATCCGCTCGTCGAGGAGGGCACATGACGCAGGGGCAACGGCTCGGCGCCGAGGCGCTGGGCACCTTCTGGCTGGTCCTGGGGGGCTGCGGCGCCGCAGTGATCACTTCGGGGTTCGGCGCCGGTGCGATCGGCATCCTCGGCGTCGCGCTGGCCTTCGGCCTGACCGTGCTGACCGGCGCCTACGCGCTCGGGCACATCTCCGGCGGCCACTTCAACCCGGCGGTGACGATCGGCCTGGCCGCGGCCCGGCGGTTCGACGCCAAGGACGTCGTCCCGTACATCGTGGCCCAGGTGACCGGCGGCATCGTCGCCGCCGCGGCGCTGTTCGCGATCGTCGAGGGGAACCCGAAGTTCGAGCGCTCGGGGAACTTCCTCGCGGCCAACGGCTTCGGCTCGACCGGTTCGCCGGGTGGCTACGGCTTGGCCGCGTGCTTCTTCACCGAGGTGCTCATGACCTTCATCTTCCTGATGGTCATCCTCGGCGTGACCGACCGGCGGGCCCCGGCCGGCTTCGCCCCGCTCGGCATCGGCCTCTGCCTCACGCTGATCCACCTGATCAGCATCCCGGTGACGAACACCTCGGTGAACCCAGCCCGTTCGATCGGCCCGGCGCTGTTCGTGGGCGGCGACTGGCTCCAGCAGCTGTGGCTCTTCCTGATCGCCCCACCGATCGGCGCATTGCTGGCCGCGTTCGCGCACCGCTTCGTCTCCGGGCACGCCGAACCCACGGCACCGGCCGAGATCGCCTGACCCGGTTGGGGACCCCTCCGGGGGTCGGCCAGACTTGGACCCGTGCTCAAGCTGGTCGTCCCCAAGGGATCCCTCGAGAAGCTGACCTTCGAGCTGTTCGAGGCGGCCGACCTCGGCATCTCCCGCAGCTCCTCGGTCGACTACCGGGCGACGGTGGACGACCCACGCATCGACGAGGTGCGCATCCTCCGGCCCCAGGAGATCCCGCAGTACGTGGCCGAAGGCCTCTTCGACATCGGCATCACCGGTAGGGACTGGATCGAGGAGACCGCCAGCGACGTCACGTCGCTCTGCGAGCTGCAGTACTCGAAGGCGAGCTCGCGGCCGGTGCAGATCGTCGTCGCGGTCCTGGCCGACTCACCGGTGCAGTCGGTCGAGGACCTGCCCCAGGGCGTGCGGGTGTCGAGCGAGTACCCGGAGCTCACCCGTCGGTTCTTCGAGAAGAAGGGGATCAGCGCCGACATCCGCCTCTCCTACGGCGCCACCGAGGCGAAGGTGCCCGACATCGTCGATTGCATCGTCGACCTCACCGAGACCGGTCGGGCGTTGCGGGCGGCCGGGCTGCGGGTCATCGACACGATCCTCGTGTCGCACACCGAGCTCATCGCCAACCCGCTGAGCTACGCGGACGAGGCGAAGCAGCGGGCGATGCACCAGATCCGCACGCTGCTGCAGGGCACGCTCGAAGCTCGCGCCAAGGTGCTGGTCAAGCTCAACGTGGGCGAGGGCGACCTCGACGAGGTCATCGGGCTCCTCCCGTCGATGAAGTCGCCGACCGTCTCGCAGCTGCACGGCCAGAGCGGGTTCGCGGTCGAGACCGTCGTGCCCAAGGCCGAGATCAACACGCTGATCCCGGCCCTCGAGGAGC
>JAFBAD010000032.1 GCA_019247975.1 Acidimicrobiia bacterium | reverse complement strand
GACGATCGACACCTGTGCCTCGGGCCGCGCCACCGGTCCGGACAGGCGACGGCGACGAGCGACGAGCAGCGGCCCCATCACCAGGCCGACGACCACCAGCGCCGCCGGCACCGTGGTCATCGCGCCAGCGATGCTCGGGCGACCGTGGCGACCTTGCGCCAGGTGGGCACGCGGGCCCGGGTCGAGAACACGTCGTAGTCGGCGGCCTCGATGCGATCGAGGATGCCGGAGTAGAGGACGCGCGCGGCGCGTATGCAACGCGCCGACGAGGTCGGGAGCAGCGTGATCCCCCGGTCGGCCGAGCGGTACAGCGCGCGGTTCCGCTCGATCTCGAAGCGCATGAGCTCGCGCCACGGTCCGTCGACCTGGCGGCGACGCGGGTCGGCGCCGAAGCGGGCCAGGTCCTCCTGCGGGAGGTAGACGCGACCTCGATCGAGGTCCTCGGCGACGTCGCGCAGGAAGTTGGTGAGCTGGAAGGCCAGGCCCAGGTCGCGCGCCGGCGCGAACGCGTCGGGCGACAGCGGCTCGAGGATCGGCAGGAGCATCTCGCCGATGACCGCGGCGGAGCCGTCCATGTAGCCGAGCAGGTCGTCGTAGGTCGCGTACTCGGTGACGTCGAGGTCGGCGGCCATCGCCCCGAGGAAGCGCCGGAAGCACTGCGCGTCGATGCCGAAGCGCGTCGTCGTGTCGACCACCGCCGCGAGGACGGGCTCGTCGGACCGGCCGGCGTCGAGCGCGGCGAACAGCTGGTCGCCGAGGTCGTCGAGCGCGTAGCGGCGGGCGTCGGTCGACACGTCGCCGAGGTCGTCGACGATGTCGTCGGCGTAGCGGCAGAAGCCGTACAGGGCCCACACGTGGGGACGCTTGGCGGCGGGGAGGGCGAACGCCGACCAGTAGTAGGTGGTGCCGTGGCGCCGGTTGAGCTCCCGGCAGTACGCGTACGACCGCTCGAGGGTGGTGGTGTCGCTCATCGGCTGGTCCCTCCGAGCACCCGCTCGGCCGCCAGCATGCCGGACACGAGGACCATCGGCACGCCGACTCCGGGCACCGTCGATGCCCCGGCGAAGTACAGGCCCGGGGCCCGCCGGTCGTGGTTGGCCGGGCGGAACGGACCGGACTGGAAGAAGCGGTGCGAGAGCGCGAACGGCGTGCCCCGATCGAGCCCTTCCGCCGCCCAGTCCTCGGGATCGACGAGGTGCTCGACCTCGATGTCGCGCGAGTAGCCGAAGCGGGTCAGCGCGTGGAACAGGTCGTCCCGAGCACGCTTCCGCTCGGTCGACCACTCGATCGGTGCGTCGAGGTTGGGCACCGGCTCGAGCACATACAGCACGTGCCGCCCCGGGGGCGCCATCGACGGCTCGTCGACCGTCGGCGCGGTGACGAGGAGCGAGGCGTCGGGCATCCGGCGACCGTCATCGAGCAGCGCCTTGAACGAGTCGTTCCACCGGATCCCGAAGTGGATGTTGTGGTGCGCGGCGGCGGTCGGCAGCGGCCCGCGCACCCCTACGTGCCAGACCAGCGCAGAGGGCGAACGATGCGCGCGCCGCAGTGCCCGGGGCGGGTCGAGGCCCGGGAGCATCGTGCGATAGGCGACCGCGAGGTCGGCGGTGCACACGACCGCGTCGCAGGCGAGCAGCTCGCCGCCGACCAGGCGCACGCCGCGCACGGGCCCACCGTCGGCCCGGTCGAGCACGATGCGCTCGACCGGTGCGTCGTAGCGGAGCGCGACCCCGCTGTCGGCGGCGGCACGCGCGATCGCGGTCGGGAGCGCGTGGACGCCACCGTCGGGCACGACGACCCCGTTGACCGCATCCATGTAGGTGATCACCGCATAGAGCGCGAGCGCTTCGTACGGGGCGAGGCCTGCGTAGAGGGACTGGAAGCTGAACAGCCGGACCAGGCGCTCGTCGCGGAAGTAACGCCGCACCCACGGGTCGAGCCGGCCGAACGCGCCGAGTCGCACGAGCTCGAGCGCGGGCCGCAGCGGGCGCAGCAGGTCCAGGACCGAGTCGTAGTTCCGCTCGATGAAGTTGGGCATCTCGAGCCGGTACAGCTCGGTCAGCCGTCGCGCGAAGCGCACGAAGCCGGCGGCGTCTTCGGGACCGCACTCACGCCGGATCTCCTCGGCCATGGCGTCGACGCCGTGGCGCACCCGCAGCTCGCTGCCGTCGGCGAAGCAGGCCCGGTACATCGGGTCGACCGGGCGCATGTGCAGGTAGTCGCCCATGTCCTTGCCGAGCACGGTGAAGCAGCGCTCGACCAGGTCGGGCATCGTGATGACGGTCGGCCCGGTGTCGAAGCGGTAGCCGCCGAGCTCGAGCGAGCCCGCCCGGCCGCCCGGTCCGCCCGACGCCTCGACCAGCGTCACCTCGGCCCCACCCCCGGCCAGGTGGCAGGCGGCCGACAGCCCGGACAACCCGGCGCCGATGACGACGACGCGCGTCATCTCACGCGCACCGATGGGCGGCGAACGCCGCGAGGCTGGCGAGTGCGTCCCGCACGGGCGGGTCGAGGTCACGGATGGCCCGCTGCGCTGCCGCGTGCCGCTCGGCGATCAGCACCTCGACCGACGCGAGCGCACCGGATGCGGCGATGGCGGCGCGGCACGCGCTGGCCGTCGGTTCGTCGAGGTCCGGGTCACCCAGGGCCGCCCGGACCGCCGACTGCTGGTCGGCGTCGCCGAGGCTGAGCGCGCGGACGACGAGGAGGGTGCGCTTGCCCTCCCGGAGGTCGTCGAGGCAGCTCTTGCCCGTGCGCCCGGGATCGCCGAAGACACCGAGCACGTCGTCCCGCAGCTGGAACGCGGTCCCCACCGCGTCGCCGTAGAGGCCGAGCGTCCGCTGGACGTCGGCGGAGGCGTTGCCCAGGGCGGCGCCGAGCTGCAGCGGCCGGGTGACGGTGTAGCGGGCCGACTTGAGCAGCGCGACGCGACGGGCCGCCTGCTCGGTCGGCTCGGACACGGCGCTGATGCGCAGGTCGAGGTACTGCCCGGCGATGACCTCACTGCGGAGCTGGTGGAACACGGCGCGGGCCCGATCGGCGGTCGGTCCTGCACCGATCGAGCCGAAGAGCTCGTCCGACCACACGTAGGCGAGGTCTCCGGCCAGGATCGCGGCGCTGGTGCCGAACCAGGCCGCCTCGGAGGCGCTGCCGTCCCCCGGGCGCTCCCGGGCCAAGGTCACGTGGGCGGCCGGCGCGCCGCGGCGCGTGGCCGAGCGGTCCATCACGTCGTCGTGCAGGAGGGCGAAGGTGTGGAGCAGCTCCATCGCCGCCGCGGCGGTGACGACCCGCTCGTCGGGGTCGGCCCCGGTGGCCGCGTGGCCCCAGTGGACGAAGGCAGGTCGGAGGCGCTTGCCTCCCCGCTCGACCAGCCCGACCACCGCGTCCGTGATGTCGCAGACCTCGACATCGAGCGCCGTGAGCAGGCTCGCCTGCTGGCGCACGAACCGCCGCAGTCGGCGCTCGACCGCGTCCCGTTCGACACCGAGCGCGCTGCTGGCTCCACCGGCGAGCCGGTCGGTGGCCACCGGGCCGCCGATCGGGACGTCGAGCGGGTCCCCGTCGTGGCCATCGTCGAGCCAGCGCAGCGGCGACGACCCCAGCTCGGCCAGGCCCTCGATCTGGAGCACCGACCACGGGCTCAGGGATCGGGGATCGAGCGACGCCCGCCTGCGCAGCGCGGTCCAGTCGACCCAGTCGACCGCGTCCACCTCGGCCGGGTTCAGGTGCGGCTCCCCGTCCACCTCGGCGACGAGGACCGGGCAGAGCTCGTGCTCGATGGTGCCGTCGTCCATCGTCGCCCGGTAGGCGAAGTCCGGGATGGCCACCGCGAGCCGGCGGGGCGTGAGCCCGAGCTCCTGGTCGAGTCGCCGCACGACGGCCTCCCGCAGCGTCTCGCCCAGCTGCGGGTGGCCGCAGCAGGCGTTCGACCAGACCGATGGCCAGGTGCGCTTGCTCGCGGCCCGACGGGTGAGGAGCACCCGCCCGCTGGGGTCCACGACGTGGCACGAGAACGCGTGGTGGAGCGGCGTGTGGTCGTGGTGGACCGACCGCTTGGGCGCGGTGCCGGCGACGTGGCCGCTGGCATCGGCCAGCACCACGTGCTCCTCGTCCACGAGCGGCGGCCCGATCATGCGAGCGCCGCCACGATGCGGTTGGCGATGGCGGTGGTGCGCCGCACGGTCGCCGACGGGTCGTCGTGCACCGGCGGCAGCTGGTCGACGGTGGTCGGCAGGGGCCGGGTGCTGTGGGACGCCGCGATGGCGAGGGCGATCCCGGACGCCTCGCGCACCACCGACGCGTCGGTGCTCCAGATCGCCTCGAACCGCCGGCGGCGATCCGCCACCCGTCCGGTCGTCGGCTGCTCCCAGCCGGCCACGACCGCGGCTGCGCTCGGCCCGTCGCAGACGACGGACCACTCCCGCATGGCGGCTGACGTGGAGGGCACCGAGACCTCGATCGGCCGGCCCGTTCGGTGCCGCTCGGTCGGGAAGTCGGCCATCGCGATCGTCGTGTCCGCGGTGCGGGCGATGTCGCGCCAGCGGCGCTCGGAGGCGCGGAAGAAGCGCTCGTGCTGGAAGCTCCCGATCGCCAGCGTGGCGCTACCGGCCGCGAGGCACTCGTCCTCGATCGCCCGGCTGACGACGTGCATCGCCCCCTTGGTCAGGACGTGGAGCACGAGCTCGGGATGGCGGGCCCGGAGCCCGGCGAACACGGTGGGCGCGGTGGCCACCACCGCAGTGCGGGCCCGGCTCATCGCGGCGGACAACGACAGGCCGGCCTCGCGGTCCCGCAGCAGCTGCTCGAGCGCGGCAACGTCCCGCTCCTGGTAGCGGCGGTGACCGCTGGTTGAACGGCTCGGAACGGGGAAGCCATACCGTTGCTCCCACGCCCGGAGCGTCGGCACGGTCAGCCCGGTGCGGGCGGCCACATCACCGATCGTCAGGCCGGTCTCCTCTCGTTCCACCTCTCCACCATACCTCGACAAGAGATAGAGTAATCCTCGACAAGTCGCCTGGGTATGAGCGAGCCATGGCCAAGAAGCTGAAGAAGGGCGACCGGGTCTCCTGGAACACCTCCCAGGGACGGACGAAGGGACGGATCGTCCGGCGCCTC
>JAFBAD010000014.1 GCA_019247975.1 Acidimicrobiia bacterium | reverse complement strand
GTGGCGATGCCGACCAGCTCGACGAACCCCGGGCTGATGCCGGTGCCGAACATCGACGACTGCCCCTGCGCGCACGCCTCGACGATGCGATCACGGCCCGCGCCGAGCCCGCGCCCGTTCACGAACGCAGCCGTGCTCACGACGTTGGCTCCGGACTCGAGGATGCGCACGAGCTCGTCGACGTCCTGCCACATCGGGTTGTAGACGACGCAGTCGGGCCGGAGGGCGAGCAGCGCGTCGACGTCGTTCGTTGCGGTGACACCGACCGGGTCGATGCCGCAGAGCTCACCGACGTCGCGACCGGATTTGTCGTCTGACCAGGCGTAACAGCCGACCAGCTCGAGGTCGGGCCGGGCCATGACCGCTCGCACCGATCGCTTGCCCACGTTGCCCGTCGTCCACTGCACGACCCGTACAGACATTGAAAAGGCCCCCTCCAAATTGCTACGAAGTCGTACTTCTATCGTCCTGCCGTCGCCCGCGCTAGCTTCGCCCGAAGCTTGTAACGATCGGTCCGCCCACGGGGAGCCAACCGGATGTCGAAACGCCGAGGCCGCCTGCTCGCGCTCATGGTGGCGCTCGCACTCGTCGCCGCCGCTTGCGGTGGTAGCGACGACAACAAGAAGGAAGGGGACGGCGGCTCGAAGAGCAAGGTCTCCACCGAGAAGATCGACTACAAGTCGATCGGCCTCTGGGACGACGGACCGTGCGACGCCTCGAAGCCGCCGCTCAAGGTCGGCCTGATGACGGTGTTCGAGTCGCCGGTGCTGTCCCTGAAGGACCAGGCGACCGCGCTCGAGGTCTCCGCGAAGGCGTTCAACAAGCGCGGTGGTGCCAACGGTTCGTGCGTGCAGGTCACGACGTGCGACGACGGGGGCAACACCGACCAGGCCGTCTCCTGCGTGCGCAAGATCGACAACGCAGGCGTGATGGCGACGATCAACGACCAGGGCACCGCCGGCCAGGCCGAGGTCTCGGCCGCGATGGCCAAGGCGAAGATCCCCCGGGTCGCGTCGAACGTGACCCAGGACGACTGGGGCGATCCGAACGCGTACCCGATGGACGCGTCGGGCACCGGCGTGACCTTCCTGCTCCCGCAGGGACTCGTCGAGCAGGGCTCCAAGAAGATCGGCCTCATCCGGGTCGACCTCGCGGCCGCGTCCGCCATGAAGGGCCTGCTGGCCGACGCCTACAAGGGCAAGGCCCAGATCGTCTACGACACCCCCGTGCCCGGCGGCACCACCGACTACACGCAGTTCATCCTCGGTGCGCAGCAGGCCGGCTCCGACGGCGTCGAGCTGGCGCTGGGCGACAACGAGGCCGTGCAGGTCGTGAAGGCCGGCCAGCAGCTGAGCACCAAGATGCTGATCGGATCGAGCCTCGGCACCTTCTCGCACAAGGACGTCGAGGACCTCGGCGACTTCTCCAAGCAGATGGTGTTCATGTGGTCGTACCCGCCGGCCACCGTGGACCTGCCCGTCTACAAGGCGCTGCGCCAGGACCTCGCCTCCACCGGCGAGGAGGACCTGCAGCCGGAGAACCTCAAGGCCAGCCCGATGCGCTCGTGGATCGGCTTGTACGCGCTGCTCAAGATGATCCGTGATGCGAAGATGAAGTCGTTCACCCGCGAGGGCCTCTCGAAGATGCTGAACGATGCGAAGGACGTCCCGATGCTCGACATCTTCGGTGGCGAGGACTGGACGCCGTCGATGGACCACCCCGGCATCTACAAGCGGGCCGGCACCAACACCTGGGGCATCTACCGGTGGGATGCGAACGCCAAGGCTCCCGACGGCCTCAAAGGCAACTTCGTCGCGAAGGGCAAGGTCAGCTTCGACAAGACGCTCTGCGGGACCATCTTCGGAGCCCCCAAGGCTCAATGCTGATCCGCTGACCAGGCGGGCGGGAGTCGCTCACACGTGCAGTCGTTCGTCCAGTTCCTGATCATCGGGCTCGGTGCAGGAGCCACCTACGCGCTCTTCGCACAGGGCGCGGTCCTCATCTACCGCGGATCGGGCCTGGTCAACTTCGCCCAGGGCGCGATCGGCACGTTCGCGGCGTACATCGCGTTCGCCGACCTCAAGGACAAGCAGGGCTGGGGGACCGTCCCTGCGGTGATCGTCGCGGTGATCGCCGCCGGCATCGTGTCCTTCGCGTTCCAGGCGATCGTGCTCCGCGCGCTGCGGCGGGCGGCCGCGCTCGTGCGGGTCATCGCGACCATCGGGCTCCTCGGGCTCCTGCAGGCCGTCGTGCTGAAGCGCTACGGCGCCTCCAACGAACCGGTCGAGTCCTACCTGCCGCACTCGGTGTGGACGTTGGGGAGCATCACGATCCAGGAGGAGCGGGTCTACCTGGTGGTCATCACGGTGGTGGTGACGGCCGGGCTGTGGGCCTGGACCCGCTACACCCGCATCGGCCTGGCCATCAGCGCCAGCGCGCAGAACGAGCGGGCGGTGCAGACCCTCGGCTGGTCACCCGACCGCCTCGCCGCGCTGACCTGGACCCTGGGCGGCATGCTCGGCGGCCTCGCTGCGGTCCTCGCTGCGCCGCTCACCGGCCTGTCGGCCACGACCTTCACGATCGTGGTCACCGTGGCCGGCCTCGGCGCCGCGCTGCTCGGCGCGTTCCAGTCGTTCCCGCTCACGCTGCTCGGTGGGTTGATCATCGGGGTGGGCGAGGCGATGGCCACCCTCTACGGCAACGACATCCAGAAGTGGCTCCACCAGGACCTGATCACCGGGCTCAGCCGCATGCCTGCGTTCCTGGTCATCTTCCTCGTGGTCGTCGTGCGCGGGCGCGGCCTGCCGCTGCGCTCCCACGTCGCGGTGCGGTTGCCGCGGCTCGGGTCCGGCCAGATCAGCATGCGAGCGGTCCTGCTCGCGTCCGGCCTCGCCCTGCTCGTCCTCCTGCTCGTGCTGAACGACGACTGGGCGTCGGCCATCTACATCTCGCTGGCCACCGGCGTGATGGTCCTGTCGATCGTGGTGCTGACCGGCTACGCCGGGCAGATCTCGCTCGCGCAGTGGGCGCTGGCCGGCATCGGTGCGCTCATCGCAGGGCGGTTCGTGCACGCCGGCCTCGGCGTCGAGATCTCGATCCTGCTCGGCGTCCTGCTCACGATCCCCGTCGGGCTGATCTTCGCGATCCCTGCGCTGCGCACCCGGGGCGTGAACCTCGCGGTGGTCACGCTCGGCCTCGGCTTCATCGTGTCCGAGGTCGTGTTCGCCAACCCGAACTACCTCGGCGGCAAGCTCGACGGCGGCACCCGGATCGGCTTCGTCAAGCTGTTCGGCTTCAAGGTCGACGCGTTCAACCACCCGCACGCGTGGGCGATCGTCAGCCTCGTCGCGTTCGTGCTGCTCGGGTTGCTCGTCGCCAACCTGCGCCGGTCGCGCACCGGTCGGCGACTGATCGCCGTGCGCACCAACGAGCGGGCAGCCGCGTCGCTCGGCATCTCGGTGTTCGGCGTGAAGCTCTACGCGTTCGCGGTGTCGGCCGGCCTGGCCGCCGTGGCCGGCATCCTCGTCGGCTTCAAGGGCCAGATCATCAACTACAACGACTTCAACCTCTTCGCCTCGATCAACAGCCTCGGCTACGCGGTGATCGGCGGCATCGGCTACGTGCTCGGCGCCGTCTTCGGTGCGCCCAACGCGGTCGGTGGCCTCGGCACGAAGGTGATCGAGGACTGGTTGCACCTGAAGAACTTCTGGGACCTGATCATCGGCTCGGTCCTGCTGTTCGTCATCCTGATCGCCTACCAGAACGGCATCGCCGACCTGGTGACGCGCGACCGCTCGGTCTGGGAGCGCCTCCACCTCGTCAAGCGCAAGCCCGAACGCCAGCCGCTGCCCCCGGCGGAGGTCGAGCCGGTGGCCGGTGCGTCGCTCTCGGTCCAGGGCGTGCGGGTCCGCTTCGGGTCCGTGGTCGCGGTGGACGACGTGTCGTTGGAGGTCCACCCCGGTGAGGTCGTCGGCCTCATCGGCCCGAACGGCGCGGGCAAGACCACGCTCATCGACGCGGTCACCGGGTTCGTACCGGTCGCCGAGGGCGCGATCGAGCTCGACGGTCAGCGGATCGACCGCAAGAACGCGACGCAGCGGGCCCGCCTTGGGCTGCGCCGGTCCTTCCAGTCACTCGAGCTCTTCGAGGACATCAGCGTCGAGGAGAACATCCGGGCCGGGAGCGACCTGCGGGCCTCCCGCATGTCCTGGGTCACCGACCTGTTCTGGCCGGGCACCCACGAGCTCACGCCGACCGCGGTCACCGCGGTGCGGGAGTTCAACCTCGAGCAGCACCTCGACGAGACGCCCGAGGAGCTGCCCTACGGGCGTCGTCGCCTGGTCGGCATCGCCCGGACCGTCGCCTCCGGGCCGTCGATCGTGATGCTCGACGAGCCGGCGGCCGGCCTCGACGAGAACGAGACCGGGGAGCTGGCCCGGCTCATCCGCCGGCTGGCCGACGAGCGGCGCATGGGCGTGCTCCTCGTCGAGCACGACGTGAACCTCGTGATGTCCACCTGCGACCGCGTCGTGGTGATCGACTTCGGGCGGGTCATCGCCAGCGGCACCCCGGCCCAGGTCCGTGACGACCAGGCCGTGCGCGACGCCTACCTGGGCCACGCCGATGAGGTGGGGGCCGACGAGGTGGGGGCCGACGAGATCGAGGAGGTGACCCCGTGACCGACGCACCCGTGGATCTCCGGGAGCCGGAGCCGACCGCAGGGACCGGCGACACCCTCATCGAGGCTCGGGGCCTGTCCGCGGGCTATGGGAAGATGGCCGTGGTCCGCGAGATCGACATCCGGGTCGACGCCGGCGAGGTCGTCGCGCTCATCGGGGCCAACGGTGCCGGCAAGACGACGACGTTGCTCACGTTGGCCGGCGAGCTCACCCCGCTCGAAGGCGAGGTCCGGTTCCTCGGCGAGGCCACCCGGGCGCCGATGCACGTGCGCTGCCGCGCCGGCCTCGGCTACGTGACCGAGGAGCGCTCCGTCATCATGGACATGACGGTCTCGGAGAACCTGAAGCTCGCCGCAGTGCCGCCCGCGACCGCGTTCACCTACTTTCCCGACCTCGAGCGGATCATGGGTCGCAAGGCCGGGCTGTGCTCCGGTGGCGAGCAGCAGATGCTGTCGCTGGCGAGGGCGCTCGGCCGTGAGCCGAAGGTGCTGCTCGCCGACGAGCTGTCCCTCGGCCTCGCGCCAATCATCGTGACCAACCTGTTGAAGGCGGTTCGCGCCGCCGCGGACGAGCGCGGGATCGGCGTGCTCCTCGTCGAGCAGCACGTGCGCCAGGCGCTCAAGGTCGCCGATCGCGTGTACCTGATGGAGCGGGGCCACATCATCCTGAGCGGCACCTCGGCCGAGATCGTCGGGCAGCTCGACAAGATCGAGGCCGCCTACCTCTCGGGCAGCTGACCTACAGCCGGTAGAGCTTCCGGGCGTTCTCGCCGAGGATCTTCTTCTGCGTCGTCTCCGACAGCGTCGCCATCTTGGGGGCCACGGTCTGCAGCGGGCTCGGGTACATGCAGGTCGGGTGGGGGAAGTCGGTCTCGAAGAGGATGCAGTCCTCGCCGACCGCGTCGATCAGGTCCGGCAGCTTGTTGCGGTTGTTCTCGAACCAGAACGTCGCGTACATGTTGCTGGCGAAGTACTCGGCCGGTGACTTGCCCATCTCCGCGAACTGCTTCGGGGCGTTCTCCTCGATCTCGTATTCGAGGGCTTCGAGGATGAACGGGATCCAGCCGACACCGCTCTCCACGGACACCACCTTGAGATCGGGGTGGCGGTCGAACATGCCGGACGCGATGCAGTTCGAGACGACGCGGGCGTTGCCGATGAACAGCAGCGTGCCGCCGAGCGCCAGCGCGGTGTTGGGGTGGTGCGACGCCCACGCGTACTTGCTGTACATGTCCATGCCGGTGACGCTGGCCCCGATGTGGAAGTGGACCGGCAGCTTCAGCTCGGCGCAGGTCGCCCAGAACGGATCCCACTCGCGGCTGGCGAGGTCGGGGGAGCCGAGGTCGTTCGGGTCCGATGTCATGTTGATGCCGCGCGCGCCCTGCGCCGCGCAGCGCTTCGCCTCGGCCACGCAGTAGTCGATGTTCCACGCCGGCATGACCGGCATCGGGAGCAGCCGGTTGCCCGACTGCTCCTGCACCTCGGCCATGCGGTCGTTGTAGATCTCGACGGTCACCCGGCGGAGCGTGTCGTCGTCGCCGAGGCCGAGGTCCTGGCCGCCGAGACCGATCGTGCTCGGGAAGATGACCTGCGCGTCGATGCCGGACTCGTCGAGGACCTCGAGCCGCACCTGCGGATCCCAGGCGCCCACGTGGATCATCTCCGGGCCCCACTGGAAGAGCGCGATGTCGGCCTCCTCCTTCGATCCGTCGCGCGCGATCACGCCGCCGGCTCCGTACCGCCCCACGACGTTGCCGTCGAACACCCACATCCGCTCGCCGTCGACCTCCTCGACGCGCGGCACGCGGTCCTTGTACTTCGCCGGCGCGATCTTCGTGAACCAGTCCGGCTGCTCGCACCAGTGCGAGTCGGCGTCGACGATGAACGATCCGGGGAAGGGCGTGGTCGTGCTGGCAGCCATGATGGGAACGGTAACCCCCCGAGCAGCGGCACGACCCGAGGTGACGAACATGGCGACGGCGACGGTCGACGGTCTGGCGATCTCCTACGAGCTCATCGGTGACGGTGGCCGCCCCTGGGCGATCACGCCTGGCGGGCGGTTCAGCAAGGACGACCCCGGGGTGCGCCAGTTGGGCGAGGCCCTGGCCGCCGCCGGCAACCGGGCCCTGATCTGGGACCGGCCGAACTGCGGCGCCTCGTCGGTGTGCTTCGAGGGGACCTCGGAGTCCGTCATGCAGGCCGACGCGCTCGCCGGCCTGATCCGCACCCTCGACCTCGGACCGACCGTGATCGCCGGCGGATCGGGCGGTTCGCGGGTGTCGATGCTCACCGCCGCGCGCCATCGCGACATCGCGTCGGGCCTCGCGCTCTGGTGGATCAGCGGCGGTGTGTACGGGCTCATGTCGCTGGGCGTGCACTACTGCAGCGGCTCGCTGGTCGCCGCGTGGAACGGCGGCATGGACGCGGTCGTCGAGCTCGACGAGTGGGCCGAGGTGCTCGAGCGCAACCCGGACAACCGGGCCCGGTTCCTCGCGCAGGACCAGCGCCGCTTCATGGACACGATGGAGCGCTGGATGCTCGCCTACTGCCCGTGCGGTGACGAGCTCGTGCCCGGTCTGGCCGACGACGACGCCCGCGCGCTCGACGTGCCGGCGCTCGTGTTCCGCAGCGGCGCGTCGGACGTCCACCACACGCGCGCCACGTCCGAGCGGATCGCCGAGCTGCTCCCTGCTTCGCAGCTCGTCGAGCCGCCGTGGGGCGACCGGGAGTGGATCGAGCGGCAGGAGGAGCGCACGAGCGGCGCGACCGACGGCCTCTTCGTCCGCTGGCCGCTGCTCGCGCCACAGCTCCTCGAGTGGGCCGACCAGACCTTGTAGGCCGCACGTACAGTCCGGCTCGTGCCCAGGCTGCGAGAAGTACCCCGGTCCGAGGCCACCGCGCCGATCGTCCAGGCGATGTACGACCGGCTGTTCGGTGACCGCGACCCGGTGGCCGAGCCGGGCACGGACACCGGCACGCCCGGCAACTGGTGGACGGCCTTCGCCAACTCGCCCGACGTGCTCGAGCACGCGTGTCGCGGGTTCGGTCTCTACGCCAGCCCCAACCGCAAGGTCGCGCCCGAGCTGCGCGAGCTCGGCCAGGCCCGCGCCGGATGGCTCGTGGGCAGCCAGTTCGTGTTCTCGCAGCACTGCAAGTCGTGCCGCGCACTGGGATTCTCCGAGGAGAGGATCGAGGCGATCAAGGCGTGGGCGGTGTCGGACTTGTTCGCGCCGGTGGAGCGGGCGCTGCTCGCCTACACCGACGCGCTGGTGCTCGGCTTCGGTCGCGTCGACGAGGCCGTGTTCGACGCGATGCGGGCCCACCTCGATGACGAGGCGATCCTCGAGTTCACCTACATCACGACCATGTACATGATGCACGCGGTGATCTCGCGGGCACTGCGCCTGGAGTACGACGACCGTGACGACCCGGTGGTCGAGATCGCCGCACCCGCCGAGTACCAGGCGACCGACGTCGGCGACCAGATCGGCCTGGCCGACCAGTAGCCCCCCGATTTCTGAAGGCAATACCGGTCGGAATCCGACCGGTATTGCCTTCAGAAATCGGTTCCGCGGATCGCGTCCCAGTCCGCGGCGCCGAAGCGCGCGAAGACGTCGCTGATCGTCCCGGTGCCGCCGGGCACGACCCGGCGCTCGGCCAGGTCCCGGAGCACCGCGTCGCCCGCCGCGAGCACGGTTTTGAGGAGCAGCGTCGGCACGATCGCCAGCTTGTAGCCCATCGCCTCGGCGTCGGCGAGGTCGAGGACCGGTGTCTTGCCGCCGGGCACGATGTTGAGCAGGCAGGGGCCGTGGACCCGTTCGGGGACCGCGGCGGCGTCCTCGACCGTCGGCGGCGCCTCGACGAAGGCCACGTCCGCGCCGGCATCGAGCGCGGTGTTGGCGCGGTCGATCGCGTCGTCGAGCCCGCGCGTGGAGACCGCGTCGGTGCGGGCGACGATCACGAACTCGTCCGATGATCGAGCAGCCACCGCGGCCTCGATCTTCGAGACGAACCGGTCCCGGTCGACCACCTCCTTCCCGTCGAGATGACCGCACCGCTTGGGCGACACCTGGTCCTCGAGGTGGATGCCGGCCACGCCTCGCGCCTCGTACTCGCGCACGGTCCGGGTGACGTTCAGCTCGTTGCCGTAGCCGGTGTCCGCGTCGGCGAGGACCGGCACCGAGACCGAGCCCGCCAGCACTGCTGCGTTCGCGGCCATCTCGGTCAGCGTGAGCAGCCCGTAGTCGGGGAAGCCGCGGGAGACGGCCGTGCCCGCCCCGGTCATGTACACGAGCGGGAACCCGGCCTGCTCGACCAGGCGGGCTCCGATCGCGTCCCACGCGCCCGGCGCGACCACCAGCCCCGGCCCGTCGAGCAGCTCGCGGAAGGTGGCCGGCACGGTCAGCGGCCCTTGTAGTCCGGCGTCCGCTTCTCCATGAACGCGCTCACGCCCTCGGCGAAGTCCTTGGTGCGGAAGAGACCGAGCAGCTCGGCCATCACGTGGTGGGCGTTGGCATCGAACGTGGCGTCGAGGCCCAATCGCATGGTCCGCTTGGCGGCGGCCGCGGCGAGGGGTGCCTGCCCGGCGAGCTCGCCCGCCCACTGCGCGACGGTGGCCTCGAGGTCGTCACGCGGCACCACGACGTTGGCGAGGCCGAGGCGCTCGATCTCACGCGCGTCGAGCTTGCGCCCGAGCAGGGTCACCTCGCAGGCCTTCTGCCAGCCGATAAGGCGGGGGAGCAGCCACGTGCCACCGCTCTCGGGGATGACGCCGCGCTGGATGGGCGGCGAGAACGACGCGGTGTCGGCCGCGACGACGATGTCGCAGCCGAGCGCGAGGTCCATCCCGTAGCCGGCGGCCGGCCCGTTGAGCGCGCAGAGCACCGGGGTGTCGAGGCGGCGCAGGACGAACGGCGGGGTGTCGTCGATCCGGAAGGACACGTCGCCGCCGCCCATGCCGGTGCCGGCCGACATGTCCTGGAGGTCGAGGCCGGCGCAGAAGCCACGGCCGCTCCCCGTGATGACGATGGCCCGCACGTCGCGGTCGCCGTCGCACTCGACGAGCACCCGGGACAGCTCCATCAGCATCGGCCCGCTGATCGCGTTGAGCCGGTCGGGCCGGTTGAGGGTGATCGTGACGACGTGGTCGGCGCGGTCGACGAGGACATCGGGCATGGCGGTGCTCCCTTCCGTGGTCGCCAGCATGCCGTACTCGTCTGGTCGCCTCGCCTGCCGGCCCGGCTCTCGGCGGGCTAGACCGGTGACCGCATGAAGATCGAGGTCTGGTCCGACGTCGTCTGCCCCTGGTGCTTCGTGGGGAGCCGCCACCTCGACGAGGCGTTGCGTCGCTTCGACCACGCGGACGAGGTCGAGGTCGAGTGGCGCTCCTACGAGCTCGACCCCAACGGCCCGCCCGAGCGGTCGGGCACCTACCTCGAGCGGATCGCCCGCAAGTACCGCGTGCCGGTCGAGGAGGCCGGCGCCCGGGTCGGTCGCATCGTGCAGGTCGGGGCCGAGGCCGGCATCGACTTCCGCTTCGACCTCGCCCGCCTCGGCAACACGTTCAACGCGCATCGCTTGCTGCAGCTCGCACGGACGCTGGGCCGCCAGGCGGAGCTCAAGGATCGGCTGTTCACCGCCGCGTTCACCGAGGGCCGGAGGATCGGCGACCCCGAGACCCTCGTCGAGCTCGCGGTCGAGGCCGGGATCCCCGAGGCGGATGCGCGTCGGGTGCTCGAGGACGGCGAGCACGCGGACGACGTGCGGGCCGACGAGAACGCAGCGATGGAGATCGGGGTCGACGGCGTGCCGTTCTTCCGGATCGACGAGCGCTTCGTCATCCCCGGCGCCCAGGCCCCCGAGACGATCGTCGCCATCCTCGACCGGGCGTGGGCCAAATCGCAGCCCGCCTGAACTGGCTGCGGGGGTGACGGCGACGGAGGTCCTGGGGATCCGGTACGCCGAGGCGCGTCGCTGGGCGGCGCCCGAGCCGATCGCGTGGAACGGCGAGCGGGGAGGCGAGCGGCCGCCGGCGCCGCCGCAACCGACCGACGGGACACCTGGCGGGGCGAGCCTGCCCGGCCTCGAGGTCGGCCCGACGAGCGAGGACTGCCTGTACCTGAACGTGTGGTCGGACACCGACGCGTCCGGTGCGCCGGTGCTCGTGTGGATCCCCGGCGGCGCGTTCGTCACCGGCGGCGCGGCGATCCCTCTGTACGACGGGGCGCGCCTCGCCGCGCGCGGCGCAGTGGTCGTGTCGGTCACCTATCGAGTCGGCGCGCTGGGCTTCGCGGCGGTGCCCGGGTGCGCGCCGAACCGCGGGCTGCTCGACCAGGTGGCCGCGCTGCACTGGGTGCGCGAGCACATCGTGGCCTTCGGCGGCGACCCGACCAACGTCACCGTCTTCGGCGAGTCCGCGGGTGGCGGATCGGTCCTCCACCTCCTCGCGATGCCGTCCGCCACCGGCCTGTTGCAGCGGGCGATCGTGCAGAGCGGCGCCACCGACTCCACGCTGTCGGCCGAGCAGGCCGCGTCCGTGGCGACGACCTTCCACGGCGCGCTCGAAGGTGATCCGCGGACCGCCGAGGTCGATCGGATCCTCGCGGCGCAGGGCGAGGCCCTGATGGCCGGCTTCGCCGAGATCGGCGCGATGCCGTTCCACCCGTACCTCGACGGCGAGGTGATCGCGCAGCGGCCGGTGGACGCCGTTGCGACGACCGATGTCGACCTGCTCATCGGCACCACCCGCGACGAGATGCGGATGTTCCTGGACCCGCGCTCGGCCGAGCTCGACCGTGAGCGGCTCGTCCGCCGGACCGCCCGCTACCTGGCGTCGCTCGGCGGACCGGCGGAAGGGGCGCCGGAGCTCGTCGCCCGCTACGACGACGATCCGCACCTGCCGTCGCCGGGCGACGTCTGGTCGGCCGTCCAGACCGACGGCGAGATGCGCCGACCGATGGCGGCCATGGCCGACGCCCACAGCACCGGCCGGGCCGTCACGTTCGCTTACCGCTTCGACGAGCCGCTGGTCGGGCGACTGGCCCACCTGCGGGCCTGCCACGCGGCCGACCTGCCGTACCCGTTCGGCACCGTCGACCAGTGGGCCGAGGTGGTCGGGCCCGGTGCGCCGGCGCTGTCCGAGGCAGTGCAGACGGCCTGGGTCGCGTTCGCGGCCGGCGGCGACCCGACCTGTCCCGAGCTGGGCTCGTGGCCGGCGTACGCCACTGCGACGAGGGCCACGATGCTGCTGTCGGCCGAGACATCCGGCGCGGTCGACGACCCCGACGGCCAGCGCCGCCAGGCCTGGGCCGACCTCGCCCCGGTCCGCTCCGACCCACGTCCGTAAGCTCCGGCGATGACACCGACGCTGCGGAGCGCCAGCGGAGCGAGCGGTTCGGCAGAACCCGATGCCGAAGGCCGACCTCCGGAGGAGGTCGCGATGTGATGGGGGAACCCGAGCTCCGTTCCGACGGCGGCCTGGCCCGGTGGGCGCCGCGGATCACGCCACCGATCGGGGTCGATCTGAGCGAGCCCCAGGCCCTGGCCTGCGCGTTCCGCATCCTCGCCCGGTCCGGCTTCTCCGAGCACATCGCCGGACACATCACCTGGCGGCGCGACGACGGGGCGAGCATGTGGGTGAACCCGTGGGGCCTCTGGTGGGACGAGGTCACCGCGGCCGACGTGTGCGCGGTCGACTTCGACGCCAACGTGATCGAAGGCCGCTGGGACGTGACGCCGGCGATCCACATCCACACCGAGCTGCACAAGCGGCGCCACGACGCCCGCATCGTCGTGCACAACCACCCGTACCACGTGAGCCTGCTGGCGGCGACGGGGGAGCTGCCCGAGATCGTGCACCAGACCGGGGCGATGTTCGACGGCGACCTCCGCTTCGTCGACGAGTACACGGGCGAGATCGACAGCCCCGAGCTCGGGGCCGACCTGGCCGAGCGCATCGGTGACGCGACCGTGATCATCCTCGCCAACCACGGCGTGCTGATCACCGGCGAGACGATCGCCGAAGCGACGTTCCGGGCCGCGTGCATCGACCGCGTGTGCCGTCTCGCCTACGACGCGATGCTGCTCGGCAAGGCGACGACACCGATCGCGGCAGGCCTCAAGAAGGCGATGCGGGCGTCGCTGCTCGAGCGGGGCTCGAACGTCTACTGGGCCGGGGCGGTGCGCATGTTGCTGAAGGACGAGCCGGAGGTGCTCGGGTAGCGATGGCGAAGCTCGACGACCTGCTGGCCGACACGTCGTTCACGACCGCCGAGAAGGGTGCGGTCACCTTCCTGCCCGAGCCCGAGCGCCGGGCGAGGAAGTACACGGTGATCTCGGTCGACGACCACATCGTCGAGCCCCCGCACACCTTCGAAGGGCGCGTCCCGAAGGCGCTCGCCGACCGCGCCCCCCGCGTCGTGGAGAAGGACGACGGCACCCAGACGTGGATCTACGACGGCGAGGAGATCCCGAACGTCGGGTTCAACGCCGTCGTCGGCCGGCCGGTCAGCGAGTACAGCTTCGAGCCGGCCCGGTTCGACGAGATGCGCAAGGGCGCGTGGGACATCGACGCGCGCATCCGCGACATGGACACCAACGGCGTCTACGCGTCGCTGTGCTTCCCGTCGTTCCTGCCGGGCTTCGCCGGCCAGCGCATCCAGGTGGGCCGCGACCCCGAGCTCGCGCTGGCGACCGTGCGGGCCTGGAACGACTGGCACATCGAGGAGTGGGCCGGGACGCACCCGGGCCGGATCATCCCGTGCCAGCTCCCGTACCTGCACGACCCCGAGGTCGCCGCGGACGAGGTGCGGCGCAACGCCGACCGCGGATTCACGGCGGTCACGTTCTCGGAGATGCCCCACGAGCTCGGGCTGCCGTCCCTGCACTCGGGTCACTGGGAGCCGTTCATCGAGGCGTGCGCCGAGACCCGGACCGTGATCAACCTGCACATCGGTTCGTCCGGCACCTCGCCGTCGACGTCGGCGGACGCGCCGGACGTCATGGGCGTGCTCTTCTTCGGCTACGCGATGTTCGCGGCGGTCGACTGGCTGTACTCGCTCGTGCCGGTGCGCCACCCCGACATCCGCATCTGCCTCTCCGAGGGCGGCATCGGCTGGGTGCCCGCGCTGCTCGACCGGCTCGACCACATGCTCAGCTACCACGAGATGTACGGCACGTGGGCCGGCATCGAGCTCACGCCGGCCGAGGTGCTCCAGCGCAACTTCTGGTTCTGCGCGGTGGAGGACCCCACCGCGTTCGCGCTGCGCGACCGCATCGGCGTCGACAAGATCCTGCTCGAGTCCGACTACCCGCACTGCGACTCGACATGGCCCGACACGCAGGCGGTGATCGAGCGCGAGATCGGTGGGCTGCCCGCCGGCGACGTCCGCAAGATCACCTGGGAGAACGCGTCGCACCTGTACCGCCACCCGGTGCCGCCCGAGGTGCAGGCCGACCCCGAAGCCTTCTAGGTGCCCACGATCTCCGAGCTGGTCGCCGAGCACGCCGACGAGAACCCCGACGGGCTCGCGTTCGCCAGCGAGCGCGAGAAGATGACGTGGGCCGACTACGAGCGTCGCTCCGACGCGCTGGCCGGCCACCTCGTCGCCGAGGGCTACGGGCCGGGTGATCGCATCGCGGCGCAGCTGCCCGACGGGCCCGACGTCCACGTCGCGTTCGTCGCCTGCGAGAAGGCGGGCCTGGTCGCCGTGGGCATCGGTCCTCGCGCGGGGACGCAGGAGGTGGACCACCTCATGTCCCGCACCGGAGCCCGGACGCTCCTGACCGACATCGCCGGGCTCTGGGGCGAGCCGCCGCCCCACGAGCGTCGCCTCGGGCCCGAGGACGTGTTCCTCCTCAACTCGACGTCGGGCACCACCGGGTTGCCGAAGGTCGTGGTGCACGACCAGGCCCGGTGGTTCGCGTTCCACGAGCTCGCGGTCGACGCGGGCGAGCTCACGAACGACGACGTCTGCATGAGCCTGGTGTCCGCGCCGTTCGGCTTCGGCATCTGGACGGCCCACGTCACGCCGGCTGCGCTCGGCGCGCCCTGCGTCGTCCTGTCGAGGTTCGACGCGGCGACCGCCGTCGAGCTCATCGAGCGCCATCGCGTCACGGTGCTCGCCGCGGTGTCGACGCAGTTCCTGATGCTGCTGGAGTCGCCGGCGTTCCGGCCCGAGGCCCTCGCCTCCCTGCGCGTCATGTTCACCGGCGGGGAGGCGGTGCCGGAGCGACGGGCGGCCGAGTTCGAGGACCGCACCGGCGCGCTCGTGCTCCAGTTCTACGGCTCGAACGAGACCGGTGCGCTGAGTCGCACGACCACGAAGGACGATCGCCCGCACCGGCTGCGCACCGCAGGCCGCGTCATCGAGTCGATGGACGTGCGGCTGTTCGGCGACGGCCAGCCCGGGTGCAAGGGACCTCTGCTCTCCCGTGGGTACCTCGACGACCCGGCGGCCAACGCCGAGCTCTTCACCGACGACGGCTGGATGCTCACCGGCGACATCGTGGAGATCGACGGCGACGGCTACCTCACCGTCATCGGTCGAGCGTCGGACTTCATCATCCGCGGGGGCAAGAACGTGAGCGCCGCTCAGGTCGAGCACGAGGTCGGCACACATCCGGCGGTCGCCCTGGTCGCCGCGGTCGCGGCACCCGACGAGCTGTTCGGCGAGCGGGTGTGCGCGTACGTCGTGCTGCGGCCCGGCCACGACGACCTGACCCTCGGCGAGCTCAGCGACCACCTGGCCGAGCGGGGCGTCTCGAAGGAGACGTGGCCCGAGCATCTCGTCGTGGTCGACGACCTGCCCCGGGCCTCGGGCGGCAAGGTCGCCAAGGGCGAGCTGCGCGCCGACATCGAGCGGCGGCTCGCGCCATGACCCGCGTCGCGGTGCTCGACGACTACCAGGACGTCGCCCGGTCGATCGTGGCCTGGCCGGAGGGTCTCGAGGTCGTGTCGTTCACCGATCACATCGCCGACCCCGACGAGCTGGCCTCCCGGCTCGCAGGGTTCGAGGTGGTCGTCGCGATGCGGGAGCGCACCGCCTTCCCGCGATCGGTCCTCGAGCGGCTCGACGACCTGCGGCTGCTCGTGACGACCGGCCTGCGCAACGCCGCGATCGACGTCGGTGCCGCCCACGACCAAGGCGTCGTGGTGTCCGGCACGTGGGGGATCATCAGCAACACCGTCGAGCTGACCTGGGCGCTGATCCTCGGGGTCGCCCGGCACCTGCCCGACGAGGTGGCGGCGGTGCGGGCCGGCCGGTGGCAGCAGGCGATCGGCTCCGATCTGCACGGCCGCACGCTCGGCGTCGTCGGCCTCGGCAACATCGGCTCGCGGGTCGCCCGGGTGGGCCGGGCGTTCGGCATGGACGTCGTCGCGTGGAGCCAGAACCTGACCGACGAACGGGCCGCCGAGTGCGACGCACGGCGGGTGGAGAAGGACGAGCTGTTCGCCACCGCCGACGTCGTGACCGTGCACCTCGTGCTGTCCGAGCGGACCCGGCACCTCGTCGGCGCGGCGGAGCTGGCCCGCATGCGGCCGAGCGCGATCCTCGTGAACACCGCACGTGGGCCGATCGTCGACGACGCGGCGCTGATCGACGTGCTCGAACGGCGAGCCATCGCCGGCGCAGGGCTGGACGCCTTCGAGGTGGAGCCGTTGCCCGCCGATCATCCCTACCGACGCCTCCCCGGCGTCGTCGCCACGCCGCACATCGGCTACGTGACCGGTGACTGCTACCGCATCTTCTACGACCAGATCGTCGAGGACATCACCGCGTTCCTCGGGGGCGACCCAATCCGGGTGGTCGAGGCCTGAGCCCCGCTGGTCCGCCGGCTACTGACCGATCGAGGCGCCGACCTTGTTGAACTTGGAGGACGCGTTCTTGCCGAGCAGCGTCACGGCGGCGATGCAGACGACCGCGATCAGCGCCACGAGCAGGGCGTACTCGACGAGTGAGGCGCCCCGTTCGGAGTCACCGAAGCGAGCCCGCAGGTAGCCGGCGATGAACTGGTAGCTGGTCGACAGACCCCCACCGAGGGTGTGAATGGTTGGCCCCATGTGACGAACTGTCGGCATCCGACAGGCTGACTTGAGAGTAAGGACGTGTCACGCGATGTCCTCGAGCCCCGCCGGAGCGGTGGCCAGCCGGCAGGTCATGCCGTGGCCAGGACCGCCTCCGGTGCGCGGGCCAGCTCGCCGAGGCGGCGCAGGTCGTCGGTGAGCCCGCTGCTGCGGCCCCGGTGGTTCGGGATGACGAGCGCGTAGAGCTTGGGCAGCAGAGGCGGCACCGTGAGCATCCGGTACGACTGGGTGATGCGGGTGCCCCCGTCGACCTCGTCGAGCTCGATCGACCACTCGCTGCTGTCGGGGTAGCGGAGCGAGGAGATCGTCCGCCACACGAGCCGGTGCCCCGGCTCGACCGCCACCACCTCGTTGAGCCGGCTCCAGCTGAACATCCCGGCCTTGTTGGTGCCCGTGAACCGGGCTCCTGGCGTCGCGGCCGTGGCGCCGTCCACCCACGCCGCCTTCCGGCACTCGTGGCTCCACTCGCCGACGCGGGTCGGATCGGCGACGACCCGCCAGACGTCGTCGATCGATGCAGGGACGACCGTCGTGGCCCGGCCGGTCCGCGGGATCGAGCGCGGCAGCGCCGGCTCGGGACCGTAGGTGCCGGCGCCCCAACGGGCCTCGGCCCGGCGGCGGTACCGGCGGCGGAAGCCGTTGAGCAACACGAAGCGGGGGATCGGCGGCACCTGGTGGACGACGACCGCGGCACGCTCGGCGTCGAGGCCGTCGAGCAGCCAGTGGCCCTCGATGCCGAGGTCGCCCAGGGACTTCGGATCGATGAAGTGCTCCTTGTCGATCGCCTGCCACTCGGCGGCGGTGAGGGCGACCGACACGATCGGCATCATCTCGGACTCCTCCCGGTCGAGGTGGGGGAGCAGCACCGAGCACAGGTCGTCGATCGCGCCCAGCAGCGAGCGCCGCGCAGCGTCGGAACCGTCGGTGCGGCAGGCGACCGCCGCCTCGCGGCAGCCCTCGAGGCGTGGCGCGATCTCGCGGTGGTCGGCCTCGAGCCGGTCGAGCTGCGCGGCGGCCCGGCGGTCGCGCTCGCGCACGAGCGGCCAGAGGCCGGCGTCCTCGCCGTGGTGGTGGATCTCGAGGAAGTCCATCATCCAGACGACGTGGTCGGCGATGGCGGTCGCGCGCTCGGTTGGCGGCGCCGACGCCAGCGCAGATGTGGCGCGACCGAGATCGCGGCGGAGCGCGTCGTGGACGATCCCCATGATCCGGGTGTCCGCAGGTGCGTGCTGGTCCTTGCTCATGTCCTCCCCTTCCTCGCCGGCCGCAGGAGCCGGCTGATCGTGTCCGCCACCCATTCCTCGTAGGCCTCGGGCGTCCAGCCCCCGTGGCCGATGAGCAGCTCGTGGACCTCGGTGCTCAGCACCGCCCACAAGCCCTCCGCCTCCGTGGTCGTCACCGGCCGGCCGGCGACGAGCGCCGCTCCCGTTGACACGTCCGACCGACGACCGAGCTCGCGCTCCTCCAGCCGGGCGGCGAGCTCCGCATCCGCGCTCGCCGCCTCCCGGAGCGCCTTGTGCACCCCGGACGTCCGCTCGTTGACCTCGCGCACCAGCCGCGCCGCCGCGCGGGCCCGGGCCGCGGCCGAACCACGACCGAGCTCGGCGAACTCGGGCCGCTCCCGCATCGGCATCGCACGCGCGTCGCCGACCACGGCGACGTCGAGCGCGGCCATCAGCAGCTGGCCCTTCGACCCGAAGTTCGCGTAGACGGTCTCGACGGACACGCCGGCCCGTCGGGCGATGTCCCGCATGCCGGTGGACGCCCACCCGGTCGACGAGAAGAGCTCCACCGCCGCCTCGACGACCGCGCTGCGGGTCTGCGCCGCGTGCTCCTGCCGGCGGGACGAGTCGTAGCGCCGCTTCGTCTCCACTGTCATGACCAGGACTCTAGAACGGGACTGTATTCAATACAAGTCTGTTCTAGATGTCAGGATGCGCCGATGGAAGGTCGTCGGATCGTGGTCACCGGCGTGACCGGGCAGGTGGCGCTGCCCGTCGCTCGTGCGCTCGCTGCGGACAACCACGTCATCGGCATCGCCCGCTTCGCGAACCCGTCGATCCGGGAGGAGCTCGAGGCGCTCGGCGTCGAGTGCTGCCCGGTCGACCTCACCCGGCCCGATCTCGGCGCCGTGCCGGACGACGTCGATCACGTCCTCCACTTCGCGGTCACGAAGATCGGCCGGTGGGACAAGGACCTCGCCGCCAACGGGGTCGGTGTCGGCGAGCTCATGAGCCACTTCCGCGCCGCCCGCTCGTTCCTGCACTGCTCGTCCACCGCGGTCTACCGGCCGAACGGCGGGCAGCCGATGAAGGAGAGCGATCCGCTCGGCGATCACCACGGCCGGGCGATGCCCACGTACTCCATATCGAAGATCGCGGCGGAGACCGTGGCCCGCTTCGGTGCACGCCACTTCGAGCTGCCCACCACGATCGCCCGGCTGAACGTGCCCTACGGCGACGGCAGCGGCTGGCCTGCGTTCCACCTCGAGCTGCTGCTCGCCGGTCAGCCGATCGAGGTGCATCCCGACGGGGCGCGGTACAACCCGATCGACCACCGCGACATCATCCGGTTCCTGCCTGCGCTGCTCGACGCGGCCGATGTCTCGGCGCCCATCGTGAACCTCGCCGGCGACGACGTCGTGTCGATCGAGGAGTGGTGCCGCTACCTCGGTGACCTC
>JAFBAD010000005.1 GCA_019247975.1 Acidimicrobiia bacterium | reverse complement strand
GTCGCGTCGCGGACCGTGTCGGCGTCGGCCTTGCGGACGGTCGCCGCACCGATCTCGGTGGCGAGCCGGGTGGTGTCGACCCGTGACGCGCCGCCGGCCACGACGACCACCGGGCGGCCGTCGGCCACGAAGACGAGGGTCTTCGCGATGTTGGCCACGTCGACCTCGAGCGCAGCCGCGGCTTCGGCGGCCGTCCGGGTGGAGGCGTCGAGCACCCGCACCGGGCCCGCGCAGCCGGCCGCTTCGAGCAACGCAATGACCCGCTCGACGTTCGGGTGCGCGGTGCTCAGGGCTGGGTGGTGTCGCTCGACGGCGTCGTCGTCGGCGCGGTTGTGGTCGTGGTGGTCGGCGCGGTCGTGGTGGTCGTCGGTGCGGTGGTCGTCGTGGTGGGCTGGGTCGTCGTCGTGGTCGACTCGGTGGTCGACGTGGTGGTGGACGAGGACGTGGTTGACGAGGTGCTGGACGTCGTCGTCGTGGTCGTGGTGTTCGGCGTGTCGTCGCCCGTCACCGCCAGGCCGATGAGGATGCCGCCGAGGATCGCGATCAGGACGAGCACGATCACGATGGCGATGATCCAGCCCCGGTTGGTCCTCTCGGGGGGAGGCTCCTCGACGTACGCGGGGTACGCGGTCTGGTACGCGCCGGTCGGCTGCTGCCCGGTTGCGTCGGTGGCGTCCGGGGCCGGCACCCAGGCACCGGGAGGGACCGCGCCGGTGCCCTGCGGCGGGGTGTCGGTCGGTCGCCACGCCCTGGTCGCGCCCTCGTCGTCGGGTCGCCACGCCTGTGTCGATCCGCCGTCGTCGGGCGGCTGCCAGGCCTGCGTGCCCTCTTCGTCGCCGGGCGCGGTCGGCGGCTCGTCGCTCACAGCGTGGTCGCGATGCCGCCGTCGACCGGGATCACCACGCCGGTGACGTACGACGCAGCCCGGGACGCGAGGTAGCGGGTCACGCCGACCATGTCGTCGGGTCGACCGATCCGGCGCATCGGCGCGGTCTGCTCGATCTGGTCGCCGAAGGCCTCGAGGGTGGCCCGCATCATCTTCGACTGGAACGGGCCCGGCGCTACGGCGTTGACGGTGACCTTCGGGGCCAGCCGCTTGGCCAGGTGCCGGGTCAGGTGGTGCACCGCCGCCTTGCTGGCGGAGTACGAGTAGGTCTCCATCGCCGGCACGTGCAGCCCGTCGATCGACCCGATGTTGATCACCCGGGCGGGATCGTCGTCGCCGGCCGCGGCCTCCAGGGTGGGCCGCAGGAACTTCGTCAGGTGGAAAACGCCCTTCACGTTGATGTCGATCACCTTGGAGAACGCGGCGTCGTCGAACTCGTCGAGCGGCGTGCCCCAGGTGGCCCCCGCGTTGTTGACGAGGATGTGCAGCGCCGGCTCCCGTTCGGCGATCTGACCGGCCAACGTGCGGCACGCATCCTCGGTCGAGAGGTTGGCCGGAATGGCCTCGCACGAACCGATCGTCGACAGCTCGGCGGCCACCTTCTCGCACACGTCGGCTTTGCGGCTGGAGATGTAGACCCGGGCGCCGGCCTCGACGAACCCCCGGGCGATCATCTCGCCGATGCCGCTGCTGCCCCCGGTGACGAGGGCCACCTTGCCCTCGATCGAGAAGAGGTCCATCACACTGCGACCTGCTGCGCAGGTCGGCCTTCGGCATCCGGTGCTCGTGTGGTGCTCGCTCCGCTGGCGCTCCGCAGCCTCTCATCCATCGGAGCGACCCTAGTGAGCGTCGATCAGCGTCGCTGACACGTGGGGCACCAGGTCGTGCCCCGACCGTCGATCACCCGACGGCGCAGCGTCGTGCCGCAGCGCAGGCAGGGCAGCCCGGCCCGGCCGTAGCAGGCCAGCCGCTCCTGGTTGCGGCCCGGCTCGCCGTCCACCGAGCGGTAGTCGCGCAAGGTCGTGCCGCCGTGGTCGATGCCGCCGGCCAGCGCGCGGCGCAGCGCGTCGTGGAGCCGGGCGGCCTGCGGCCGGGTGACCTGGCGCGACGCCGGGTTGACCCCGGCATCCCACAGGCCCTCGTCCGCGTAGATGTTGCCCACCCCGGCCACCACCCGCTGGTGGAGGAGCTGCGTCTTCACCCGGGCGGTGCTCGCCCGCAGGCCGGTCCAGAGCGATGCCGGCGTGAACGCGTCATCGAACGGCTCGGGACCGAGGCGGTGGAGCATCGGCAGGCTCCGGTGGTCGGCCGCGGGCACGACCGCGACGCGCCCGAAGCGGCGGGTGTCGTCGAAGTCGAGCACGGTGCCGTCGTCGAGCCGCCACCACGCCCGGTTGTACGGCCCGGGCTCGGCGCCGGGCGGCCGAGGGTGCAGGTGGCCGGTCATGCCGAGGTGGATGACGAGCTCACGGGCGTCGTCGAGCCCGACGAGCAGGTACTTGCCCCGCCGCCCGACCGCTTCGATCTCGGGCCCGACCGCCTCGGTGGCTGCGGTGAACTTGGGCGACCAGTGGCTGCCCGCGTCGATGATCCGCCGACCGGTCAGCAGCGGCGCGAGCTGCCGGCGGACGGTCTCGACCTCGGGCAGCTCGGGCACCCCCCGAGTCTGCCGAGTCTCACCGGTTCCACGGCAGGTGGTCGGCGACCGCGCCGACCGCGTGGCTGACCGTGCGGGCTGCTTCGGCGACCTCGTCCACCGCGTGGTCGGCCGTCTCGACCGCGGCATCGGCCCGGTCGAGCGCGCCGACGACGATCCGCCGCACCGGTCGGGGCAGGGGCAGCGGTGGCGGCACGACGATCGGCCCCGGGTCGCCCTGGCGGGCGCGGCCGTCCAGCTGCGACCGGAGCCATCCGGTGACCCGCTCGAAGCCGGTGACCGCGGCGTTGCGCACCGCGTCCTGGGCCAGGTCCGCCGCGTGCACGCCGGCCAGCGCGGCGCGCCGTCGCTCGTCCCAGGTGGCCAGCTCGGCCCACACCCGGAAGCCCACGAAGGCGGCCACCGCCGTCTGCGGTGACGGGCGCAGACCGACCTCGATCAGCAGCGCGTCGAGCGGGAGCTGCGCCAGGTCGGCGAGGTAGTCGGTGCCCCGGCGACCGAAGGCGCCGATCGGATCGCCCTGGTCGAGCACGCCACGGGCATCGGCGAGCGCCTTGCCGGCGAGGAACGTGGCCGTCACCCCGCCCGCCGCCGGCGCGGCCCCCGTCGCGACCCGCCACGCGACGTGCAGGCCTCGGAGGTTCGCGGCGAGGTCCGCGTAGCGGGTCAGCCAGGAGCTGTCGGCGTCGAGGACCGCCCGGGCGACCTGGTCGACGAAGTCGGCGACGCGGCCCAGGTCGTCGCCGACGTCGTCCACCTCCGCGGCGAGGCCGGGCGCGGCGACGCCGGGGCAGCGCGACGGCAACGCCCGGAGCAGGTCGTCGAGGTCGCGGGCGATGCCCTGCACGGTGCGGCGGCGCCGTTGGGTCGACCCGGTGAACGCGAAGAGCCGGACGGGATGGGCACTGACGGTGGGCACGGTGGCACCTCGGACCTCGACGGCACGGGGGGAAGTGCCGGAGGCCAGAGGCCCCGAGAGATGTGCCCGCGGAGGGTGACCGGGGAAGCTAGCGCGTCGGCCGGTCGGGTGAACCCGGCGGGCCGGCGATCGGCTCGGTGCGGGTCGTGCCCAGCCAGCTCTGGTGCAGCCGCGTGTAGGTGCCCCCCGCGTCGACCAGCTCGGCGTGCGAGCCGTGCTCGACCAGCACGCCGCGGTCGAACACCAGGATCGTGTCGGCCCGCTCGGCGGTCGACAGCCGGTGGGCGACGCTCACCGTCGTCCGCCCCGTGGCCAGCCGCTGGAGCGCACCGGCCAGCGCCTGCTCGGTCTCGGGATCGACCGCGCTCGTGGCCTCGTCGAGCACGAGCAGCCCGGGGTCGGCCAGCTGCGCGCGGATGAGGGCCACCAGCTGCCGCTCGCCGACCGACAGCGCGCTGCCGCGCTCGCCGACCATCGTCTCGAGTCCGGCGGGCAGGCCGTCGAGCCAGTCGCGCAACCCGAGCGCGTCGACCGCGGCGAGCAGCTCGGCGTCGGTCGCGCCGAGCCGTCCGACCCGGATGTTCTCGGCCAGCGCGGTGTCGAACAGGAAGCCGTCCTGCGGCACCATGCGGATCGACGCCAGCCGCGCCGCGCCGCTCAGGTCGCGGCCGTCGATCCCGCTCAGCAGGACGCGGCCCTCGGTCGGGTCGGCCAGCCGGCAGAGGATCTTCACGAACGTCGTCTTGCCCGAACCGGTCTCGCCGACGACCGCCACCGACGTGCCGGCGGGAAGCTCGACGTTGACGTCGTCGAGGACCCGCGGCCCGGTCCGGTACGAGAAGCACAGGCCCTCGGTGCGGACGGCGACCGGCCCCGGCGGCAGGTCCGGCCCGGTCTCGGGCTCGACCACCTCGACGGGGACGGCGAGCACGGAGAGGACCTTGCGGAACCCGGCCAGCGCGGTCTGGGTCTGGTCGAGCACCTCGCTCAGCTCGGCGATCGGCTGCAGCAGCAGGTTGACCAGGAACAGGAAGGCGATGAGCGTGCCGGCCGACAGACCCCAGGACGGCCCGTTCCACACCCCGACGCCGACCACCAGGCTGAGCGCCACGGCGCCGAAGACGTCACCGAGCGGGAACATGATGGCGAAGAACTTCGCGGCCTTGACCTCGGCCCGGTACTGCTCACCGATCGCGCGGTCGAGTCGACGCTTCGCCCGGCCCTGGGCGCCGTAGGCGCGGATCACCGCGGCGCCACCGATCGACTCGGAGAACTCCGACAGCGTGTCGCCGACCGTCGTCCGCACGTGGTCGTATGCGTGGAGCTGGCGGCGCTGCAGGTAGCGGAGGATGAACAGCAGCGGGATGAACACGAGCAACGTGATCAGCGCGAGCTGCCACGAGTACACGAACATCACGGCGACCACGCCGACGATGACCGCGCTGTTGACCATCCAGCTGACCGCGCCCCACTCCGCGAAGCGGGCGAGCGTCTCGATGTCAGAGGTGACGCGCGAGACGAGCACGCCCCGGCGGGTCGCCTCGTGGTCGGCGATCGACAGCGAGTGGATGTGCGCGAACACCCGGACGCGGAGGCCGTACAGCGTGTTCTCGGTGGCCATCACGAGGCGCCGGTAGGTGGCCCGGCTCGCCACGTACACCGCGCCGACGATGACGAAGCTGATGATGCAGGCGACGAGCACGAAGCCGCCGCGGAACCCGTCCGCGTCGAGCACGCCCTTGTCGAGCGTCTGCTGGATCAGGATCGGGATGGCGATCTTGCCGACCGCGGTCGCGAGCGCCATCAGCAGCGTGAAGACGATGCCGGCCCGCAGCTCGGGGCTGATGGCGAGGCCGCGGCGCAGCACCGCGATCGCGCCGAGGTCGTCGATCTCGGTGCGGGGGAGCTCGTGCTCCTCGATGCCCTCGAGCTCGAGGACCCGCTCCTGCTCGAGCTCGGCGTCGGGCCGCTCGGCGGTCTCGTGGGGCAGCTCGCTCAGGCTCACTGGTCCACCATCATCATCGTGGGACCACCTTCACGAGGTCGCCAGACGTCGGACCAGTGAGCGCTGCCTGCTCCGCAAGCTGCGCAGTCAGAAGGCCGATGCTCTCTGATTCGCTCGCTTCGCTCGCTCATGCCGACAGCTCCTCGTCCTCTTCGTCGGCGTCGGCGGCCTCGTAGGCCCGGATGAGGGCCTCGTAGGCGGGCACGGTGGCGAGCAGGTGCTCGTGGCTCCCCTCGGCGACCAGCCGGCCCTCGTCGACGAACAGCACGCGGTCGGCGAGCGCGATCGTCGAGACGCGGTGGGCCACCACGACCGTTGTCATGTCGAGCTCGCGCCGCAGCCCGGCGAGGATCTGCTGCTCGATGCGCGGGTCGACCGCGGAGGTCGCGTCGTCGAGGATCAGCAGGCGCGGGTGGCGGAGCAGCGCACGGGCGAGGGCGAGCCGCTGGCGCTGCCCGCCCGAGAGCGTGACGCCCCGCTCGCCGATGACGGTGTCGCGGCCGCGGTCGAGCGCGGCGATGAACTCGTCGGCGCGGGCGATCCCGGTGGCCCAGGACACCGTCGCGTCGGGCACCGGCTCGGACAGCGTGAGGTTCTCCTGCACCGAGTCGGCGAAGAGGAACGTCTCCTGGAACACGAGGGCCACCGCAGCCCGGAGCTCGCGGGGGTCGGCCACGGTCAGGTCGATGCCGCCGACCGCGATCTGACCGTCGGTCGGGTCCATGAGCCGGGCGAGCAGGTAGCAGAGCGTGCTCTTGCCCGATCCGGTGGGCCCGGTCAGCGCGAGCACCTCGCCCGGCCGCACCGTGAACCGGAGGTCGGTGAGGACCGGCGGCCCACCCGGGTACGCGAAGTCGACGTCGTCCACCTGCACCCCGAGCGGCCCGACCGGGAGGCCCGTCGCCACCGAGGGGTCCGGGACGGCCTCGGGCGCCGTGGCGATGACGTCGTCGAGCCGGCGCACCGAGACGACGGCGCGGGGCAGCGACTCGAGGAGGAAGCCCATGACCCGCATCGGCAGGGTGAGGATCGCGAACAGGGCCATCGCCTGGACGAGGTCGCCGGTGGTCACCGCCCCGTTGGACAGCCGCCACGTCCCCACGCCGAGCAGCGCGATCGTGCCCAGGTTCGGCAGCGCGTCGAGCGCGGGCTCGAACGCGGCCCGGAGGTAGCCGACCCGCAGGCGTTGGTCGCGCAGCCGGTCGGCCGCGCCGGCCAGCCGGTCGCGCTCGTGGTCGCCGAGGCCGAGCGTCTTCACCACCAGCGCGCCGTCGAAGCTCTCGTGCGCGACCGACGCGAGGTCGCCGAAGCGGGCCTGCACCAGCGCTGCCGGTTCCTCGACGTGCTTCGTGTACACGTGGTTGGCCAGCGCGAGCAGCGGGAACAGGACGATGCCGATCAGGGTCAGGACCGGGTCGACCATGGCGAGCCGCACGACCGCGATGACGGCGATCACGATCGCGCTGATCGAGAACGGCACCGGGTTGATCGCCTCGGTCGCGCCGAGCGTGTCGATGTCGGCGTGGGCCATCAGCTCGCCGGTGGGCCGGGTCTGGTGGAACGAGAGCGGCGCGGCGAGGTAGGTGCCGGCGATCTCGGACCGCCACGTCCTGGCCATCCGGTAGGAGGTGACGCCGCCGAAGTAGCGACGACCGATCACGCCGATCGCCCGAAGCAGCGCCACGGCGAGGATCGCCACCACCGCGCCGCGGATGGCGGTGCCGGCCGCCCGCGTCTTGAACCCGGGGATGATCAGCTCGTCGGTCACCCGGCCGAGCACGATCGTGGCGCCGACCGACATCGCCGCGAAGAGGGTGGCGCCGGTGAGGGCCACCGCGAAGGGCCCGGGGTGGATGCGGACCGAGCGCCACAGCACCCGCACACCCCGGCGCAGCACGCCGCGTCCGACGACGATGTCGTCGTCGGGGTCAGCTGTGTCGGGGCGCGGCGATGCCGATGGGTCCTCCACCGATGTTCACCCTAGGAGGCCGGGACGGGTCCGCCTCCTGGGTTCCGACCTCCGTCGGCCGATGGTCCTACCCTGACCTCCGACGTGAACGACCACGGGCTCCTGGCCGCGCTGCCCGCCGGGCCACCGGCGCAGTTCGCCGCCGCGGTCCTGCGCCGTGAGGGCGTGGACGGGTCCGCCGCCCCGAGCCAGCCGCTCGTCGATGCGTACCTCGACGCGTTCGCGTTCGTCGACGCTCGCCGGCCGGGCGAGATCGCCGCCCGCCTGCTCGATCCGGACGTGCCCGCGCTCGACGGCGGGCGACCGGTCGGCACGGTCATCCAGCTCGCGTGCGACGACCGCGACTTCATCGTCACCTCGATCACCGAGGAGCTCCACCGGGCCGGCGTGCGGCCGGTGCGGGTGCTCGCTGCGTCGTTCGGCTGCATCCGCTCGGAGGCGACCGGCCGGGTCGAGGAGATCGGGCCGGCGCGTGGGGCGGAGCACTCGGAGGGCTTCCTCGAGCTCGAGCTCGACGCCGGACTGGACGACGCCCGGGCGAGGACCGTGTTGGCCCGCGTGCGCTCCGTCCTCGAGTCGGTGTTCCGCACGACCGACGACCAGACCGCCATGCGCGACCTCGTGGCTCGGGCCGCCGAGCGCACCACCCGCACGGCCGGCGCGCGCTTCCCCGACGACGAGGTCCGCGAGTCCGCCGCGCTGACCGCGTGGCTCCTCGACGGCCACGCGGTGCTGCTCGGCGCCTGCCGGTTCCCCGTCGACGACGGCGAGGTGGGCGACGCGGACGACACCACCTGCCTCGGTCTCCTTCGCGATCCGGCGAACGAGCTGCGCCGGCCGCCGGCCACCGCGCCCGACGCGCTCATCAGCGCGTCGCGGGTCGCGCAGATCAGCCCGGTGCACCGCCAGGTGCCGATGCAGCGCTTCGATCTCGTGCTGGTCGACGACGCCGGGGCGATCGACGGCATCGGCCGGCTGGTGTGCGTCTTCACCCGGCAGGCCGAAGCCGCGCCGGTGCGCACGATCCCGCTGCTGCGCTGGAAGCTCGAGCAGCTCCTCGAGCGCCAGGACGCGGTGCAGGGCAGCTACGACGAGCAGGCGGTCGCCTCCCTGTTCCAGGCGCTGCCGAAGGACGAGCTGTTCTGCTCGAACATCGACATGCTCGACTCGGTGGTCCGCGGTCTGCTGGCCGAGGACCGCCACCACCGGGTCCGGGTGCTCGTGCGGCCCGAGCCCGAAGCCGAGGCGGTCGCGCTCCTCGTCACGATGCCGAGCGAGCTGTACACGCGGGCGCTCCGCCAGCGCATCGAGCGGTTCCTGCTGGCGCAGCTCGAAGGTGACCGCGTGGACGTCGAGCTGTCGATGGGCAGCTCCAGCGCCACCATGGCCCGCTTCCTGGTGCACCTCCGTCAGGGGGCGCCCCCGACCGACGGCCTCGATGCGCTCGCCCGTGAGGTGCAGCTCCTCTGCCGGACCTGGGAGCAGGAGCTGGTGCTGGCGCTCGGCCCGGTGCTCGGGGACCGGGCCCGCCGGGTCGGCGTCGGGTGGGCCGAGCGCTTGCCGGACTCGTACCGCGACGCGGTGGACGCGGCTGCGGCGGTCGACGACGTCCTCGCGCTCGACCGCCTCCAGGAGCACGGCGCGCCAAGGCTCGAAGCCTGGTTCGGCGAGGCCGACGGGGACGACGACGAGGCCGATGGCGTGGTCCGGCTCACGATCGCCAGCGCCGGCCCGCCGGTCGAGCTGTCCCGGCTCATCCCGTTGCTCGAGAGCCTCGGGCTGTGGGTCGTCGACGAGCTGTCGTGGGATCTGGGGGACCTCGGTCTGCACCGCCTCGCCGTGCGGGTGCTCGCCTCGCCGTCGACTGGGCTGAGCGGCGCCCCACTCGACCTCGCCGAGGGCGGCCCACGGGTCGCGTCCGCGCTCGTCGCGCTGTGGGAGGGCCGCACCGACGCCGACCCGCTGAACCGCCTGGTGACGTCGGCCGGCATGACGTGGTCCGACGTAGGAGTCCTGCGCGCCTACCGCCGCTACCGCCGGCAGGTCGACTACCGCTACGCGTCGGCCTACATCGACGACGTCATCGTCCAGCACCCCGACGTGGCCCGCACCCTGGTCGAGCTCTTCCGGGCCCGGTTCGGATCCGGCGCGGGCGACCCGTCGGCCCTCTCGGCGGAGCTGAACGCAGCGTGCGACCGGGTGGACCGCCTCGACCACGACCGCATCCTGCGCGGACTGGTCGCCACCCTCGATGCCACGCTGCGGACGAACACGGCGGCGCGGCCCGAGGGGCCACTCGCGTTCGTCCTCGACTCCGCAGCGGTTCCGGACCTGCCCGAGCCGGTGCCGTACCGCGAGATCTTCGTGCACGGCCCGACCGTCGAAGGGGTCCACCTCCGGGCCGGTCCGGTGGCCCGGGGTGGGCTCCGCTACAGCGACCGGCCCGAGGACCTGCGCTCGGAGGTCCTCGACCTCATGCGGACCCAGGTGCTGAAGAACGCGCTGATCGTCCCGACCGGGGCGAAGGGCGGCTTCGTGCTGCGAGGCCACGAGCAGGGACCCGATGCGGTCCGCGCCGCGTACGAGACGTTCGTGGGTTGCCTGCTCGACCTCACCTCGGAAGACGACCCGTACCTCGTCGTCGCGGCGGACAAGGGAACCGCGTCGTTCAGCGACGTCGCCAACCACATCGCCGTGGAGCGGGGCTACTGGCTCGGCGACGCGTTCGCGTCCGGCGGCTCGGTGGGCTACGACCACCGGGAGCTGGGCATCACCGCCCGGGGTGCGTGGGTCGCGATCGGCCGCCACTTCCGCGAGCTCGACGTCGACGTGGCGACGGACCCGTTCACCGCGGTGGGCATCGGCGACATGTCCGGCGACGTCTTCGGCAACGGCGTGCTGCTCGCGCCGGGCATGCGCCTGCTCGCCGCCTTCGACCACCGCGACGTGTTCCTCGATCCCGACCCCGACCCGGAGGCGTCGCTGGGGGAGCGCCGGCGCCTGCACGAGCTCGCGACGTCGTCGTGGCAGGACTACGACCGCTCGCTCATCAGCGAGGGTGGCGGCGTGCACTCCCGCTCGCTGAAGCGGATCGAGCTCAGCTCCCAGGTCCGGTCCGCGCTCGGCGTCGGCGCCGACGCGCTCACGCCGCCCGAGCTCATCCAGGCGATCCTGCGGGCGTCGGTCGACCTGCTCTACCTCGGCGGCATCGGCACGTACGTGCGGGCCTCGTCCGAGCCCGACTCCGCGGTCGACGACCGCGCGAACGCGGAGCTGCGCATCACCGCCGACCAGCTGCGCGCCCGGGTCGTCGGCGAGGGTGCCAACCTCGGGTTCACGCAGCGCGCCCGGATCGAGTACGCCCGCCGCGGTGGTCGCATCAACATGGACGCGATCGACAACTCGGCCGGCGTCGACACGTCCGACCGTGAGGTCAACATCAAGGTGCTGCTCGGCGTGGCCATGGAGGCCGGCGAGATCGGTGAGAACGAGCGGGCCGAGCTGCTCGCGGGCGCGACCGACGAGGTGGTCGCCTCGGTCCTGGCCGACAGCGCGGACCAGTGCGACGCGCTGCGCCGCGCCTCGGAGCACTCGGCGCGGGACCTGGAGGTCTTCGAGCAGGCGCAGCAGGAGCTCGTCGACGCGGGCATCGTCGACGCGGACGTCGAGGCGCTGCCCGCACGGGACGAGTACGAGGCCCGGCGGCGGGCCGGGGCCGGCCTCACCCGACCCGAGCTGGCCGTCCTCCAGGCCGGCGCGAAGCGGTCGGTGAAAGCTGCCGTGCTCGCGTCGTCGTTGCCCGACGACCCGTCGACCAGGGAGCTCCTCGCCGGCTACTTCCCGGCGTCCCTGTCCGGCCGCTTCGACCACCTGTTGGACCGGCACCGCCTCCGCCGCGAGCTCGTCGCGTCCGAGCTCAGCAACGAGCTGGTCGACCACCTCGGTCCGGCGTTCGCGTCACGGGTGGCCGTCGATGCCGGCCGCTCGCTGGCCGACGTCGCCGCCGCCTTCTGGGTGGCGCGATCGGTGGCCGGCGGCGCGTCGCTCTGGAAGGAGACGGCGGTGACGCTCGCGCCGGCGGCGCCGGACGTGACGGCCGAGCGCACCGATCCGGGCGACGTCACCGCCGAGCTGCTCGATGCCCTGACCCGCCACGAGCTGACCCGGTCGGGCGAGCCGATCGGCGACCGCATCGCGTCGGTTCGACCGGTGTTCGACAGCCTCGCCGACGCCCTGCCTGCGCTCGACCGCCCGGAGGCGGCCCGGGCCCGACGGCGCCTGGCCGACCAGCTCCACGCGAGCGGCGTGCGGCCCGAGGTCGCATCCCGCCTGGCGGTCCTGCCCGAGCTCGTGATCGTCCCCGACGTCGCCGAGCTCGCGGCCGCGGCGAGCTGCCCGCCGCTCGTCGCCGCGGGCGCGTTCCTCGAGGTCAGCGACCGGCTCGGCGTCGACCGCCTGCTGCGCCGCATCAGCGGGGCCGACGACGGCGACCGGTGGGCGGCCGAGGCCCGCCGCGGGTTGCTCGACGACCTCTACGCGCTCCGCCGCGACGGCGCCGCTGCGGTGCTCGCGTCGATCGGCGACTCACCGATCGGGACGGCGGAGGAGGGACGGCACCTCGCCCAGCAGTGGCTGGTGGCGCGGGCCGATCGCCTCGCCGACGCAGTCGCGGTCCGCCGTCGCGTCGAGGACGATCCCCGGGCCGGGGTCGACGCGGTCGTCGTCGCGGTGCGGGCGCTGCGGCGCGTCGTCGGCGTCAGCTGAGCCCGGCGAGCCGGAGCATCGAGGGCGGCACGCCGGCGTCGCCGCGGGCGAGCATCGCCGCCCGCTCGATGTTGATCTCGTCGCGCTCGCGGCCCGGCCACCCGTCCCACGGACCGGGGAGCAGCGGCCCGCCGTTGCCGGCGGTGCCCGCACCCACGCAGGCCTGCAGGTAGGACTGCAGCGCCTTCGCCTCCTTGCGGCCACCGACGGGGCCGTGGCCGGGCACGATCGTCGGCGCGAGCTCGACCAGGTCGTCGAGCGTCTCGGCCCACACGGCCGGGTCGCCGTCGAAGGCGAGGGGCGTGACCCCGAACGCGGCCATCGCCCCGGCGAACGCGATGCCGGCCTCGGCCACGAGCACGACGAGGTTGGTCGCGGCCTGGCCCGACACCGGGATCGCGGTGAGGGCCGGCGTGAGCTGCACCGCGTCGGCCACCAGGTGGCTCACCCGGCGGGTCTGCAGCTCGTCGTCGAACTCGCCAGCGAGCTCGGGGAACAGGTGGCGGTAGACGGCCGGGTTCGGCGGCTGGTCGAGGTGCGCGCTGGTGGCGGGCGAGCCGTAGACCGCAGCCATCGGGAACGACACGGTGCCACCGACGAACTCGATGTGGTCGCCGGTCAGGACGATGCGCCGCACCGGGAAGCCGAGCGCCTCGACCGCCTCGGCGAAGGCGCGGTGCTGCGACGGCACGCACAGCGTGTCGATGACCGTGGCGCCGTCGGGATCGAGCACGACACCGGCGTTGGGGTGCCCCGGCCCCGGCGTGTCGGCCAGCCACACGTACACCCCCGGGGCCAGCAGCTCCAACACGTCTGCACCCTACGCACGTACTCTCGGAGCCGTGACGGAGTCGGATCGATGGCGGGTCAAGCCGCACACGAAGATCGACCTTGCCGGGATCGCGACGGACACGACCGAGGGCGCGCCGGGCGGCAAGGACGAGACCAAGGAGGCCACCACGGTGCTGCTCGAGCGGCTCGCCGGCCTCCAGGCGCGCCTGTGGGCGGAGCACCGCCGGTCGCTCCTCGTCGTCCTGCAGGCGATGGACGCGGCGGGCAAGGACGGCACGGTCAAGCACGTGTTCACCGGCGTGAACCCGATGGGCGTGCGGGCCGTGGCGTTCAAGGCACCGAGCCAGGCCGACCTCGACCACGACTTCCTCTGGCGCATCCAGCGGGAGCTGCCCGAGCGGGGTGACATCGGCATCTTCAACCGGTCGCACTACGAGGACGTGTTGATCGTGCGGGTGGAGGAGCTCGTGCCCGAGTCGGTGTGGCGTCCGCGCTACGCGACGATCCGGGCGTTCGAGGACCACCTCACCGAGGAGGGCACGACCATCGTGAAGCTGTTCCTCCACATCTCGAAGGAGGAGCAGGCCGAGCGGTTCAAGGCCCGGCTCAAGGACCCGACCAAGAACTGGAAGTTCTCGGTGGCCGACGTCGACGTGCGCAAGCGCTGGGACGACTACCAGATCGCGTACGCGGAGGCGATCCACCGAACGTCGACCGAAGGCGCGCCCTGGTACGTCATCCCGGCCGACCGCAAGTGGTACCGCGACTTCGCGGTCGCGACGATCCTCGTCGAGACGCTCGAGCGGATGGATCCGCAGTTCCCCGAGGCCGCCCCCGGCCTCGATCACATCAAGATCGTCTGACCTAGACCGCGGCGAGCACGACCGCCGCGGTGCCGGTGCGCTTCGACTCGTACATGGCGCGGTCGGCCGCCGCGATGAGCGTGTCGGCGTCCATCGTGTCCGAGCCCGACCAGGCGACGCCGACGCTCGAGCGGATGACCGTGGGCACGCCGCCGATCACGTCGACCGGCTGCGCGAGCGTCGCCTGCAGGCGGTGAGCGATCTCCAGCGCCTCCTGCTCGTCGACGACCTTCGGGAGCACGACGACGAACTCGTCTCCGCCGAGCCGGCCGACGACGTCGTCGGACCGCATCGCGCCGCGGAGCCGCCCCGCCGTGCCGGCGAGCAGCTGGTCACCGACCTGGTGACCGAAGGTGTCGTTCACCTCCTTGAACCCGTCGAGGTCGAGGAAGACGACGGCCGTACCCGTCGAGGCCGACGAGCTCGACGCCAGGTGCACCTCGAGGGCGCTCAGGATCGCAGGGCGGTTCAGGCAGCCGGTCAGCTCGTCGATGGTCGCCCGTCGCTCCAGCTCGGCCCGGAGCCGCCACGCCTCGGTCACGTCCTCGACGCAGAGCACGCCGCCGTCGGGGGCGCCTTCGGCGTCGCTCAGTGCGCGGATGGCGATGGAGCAGTGGCGCACCTGGTGGTCACCGGGCCGTCGCAGCGCGATGTCGAGATCGGTGTCGCGTCCGCTCGCGGCTACGGCCCGCAGCGCGTCGTCGAGCGCGACCCCATCGGCGTCGACGACCGTCGACAGCTGGTCGTGGACCGTTGCTGTCCGCGGCACGCCCAGCAGCTCGTGCAGGCGGCCGTTGGAGTGCACGACCCGGAGGTCCGCGTCGAAGTGCAGCACGCCGGAGGGAAGGGCCTCGGTGAGGCGGCCGAGCAGCTGCTCGCGCCGGCGCAGCGCCTCGAGCGCGTCCATCTCGTCGGAGATGTCCATCATCTCGGTGACGACCCTGGCCTCGGTCTCGTCGAGCCGGTTCGTGTTGGTGAGCTCGAGCCAGAGCCAGGAGCCGTCCTTGCGGAGGTGCCGGGCCCGGAGCCGGGTGGTGCCGCCCGGAGCGGCCAGCATCTCCATCCACGCGTCGATCGCGCGGTCCTGGTCGTCGGGGTGGATGAGGTCGAGCGAGCGGGTGCCCACGAGCTCGTCGGCGTCGAAGCCGAGCATCAGGCAGATGCGGTGGTCGGCGTGGCAGATCACTGCAAGGCCGTCCTTGTCGATGCGGCCGGTCTTCGGGAGGACCGGCTCCCGCTCGACGAGCGTCGCCTCGAGCTGCGCGCCGTCCTGGGCGACGATCACGCCGAACAGCACGCCGTAGCGGTGCCGGGCGTCGACGAAGTGGTAGCGGGCGGGCACGCCGTTGGCGAGCACGACCGGCACGCTCGACGCGCCGTCCCGCACCGCGATGTGCCAGGCCTCGATGACGGGGGTTCGTTCCTCGTGCACCACGAGGCTCAGGGCCGACACGCCGCCCGCGACCTGATGGCCCTGCCGGTCGAAGCCCGCGGGCAGCTCGACGAACAGGCCCTCGGCGTTGATCGCCGAGATCAGCGCCTCGGGGTGCTTCTGCAGCAGCGACGACAGGACGGTGTCGCGTGTCGCCTCGCTCAACGGACTCGGTGCGCCGCCGCCGTCTTCGACCATCGGTCCTCCGCGTTGGGGTCCCTTGGCCTCATCGGCCGAAGCCGGCCGCATCTGAGCGGAACGCCCGGCCCGGGAGGTGGTCACTCCTTGCGGAGGGTCTCCGCGGCCGAAACCCGGACCGCGGTCCGGGCTGCGCCCATGCCGATCACGATCGCCGTCCCCAGCGCGGCGGCGACGATGAGGGTCATGGTGAGCGGAGGTGAGATGGGCGCGGCCAGCACGCCCACGCCGCGCGCGGCCCAGCGCCAGCCCCAGCGCCCGACGATCAGGCCGGCCGGCACGCCGATCAGGCAGGCGGCGGCGCCCAGCAGCGCGGTCTGGCTGAGCAGGGTGAGGCGGACCTGGCCCCGGCCGAAGCCGAGCGCCTTGAGCAGCGCGACCTCACGACGGTTCCGGCGCAGCGCGGACGTGACCGCGTAGACGAGGGCCCCGAGCGCGAGCACCGCCACCAACCCGGCGAAGAAGAGCGGCAGCGGCTCGGTGCGGCGGACCGTCTGCACCTCGGTGGTCTCGTAGGAGGTCAGGACGGTGGACCGGAAGATCGGCTCGAGGCGGGCGCGGGCCGCCGTCCGGTCGACGCCCGGTCGGAAGCGGATGATGTAGGACTCGGGGTTGGAGCCGCCATCGGTCAGCCGGTCGAGCGAGCGCAGCTCGGCGACGCCGCCCTGGCGGAGCTGCAGGTCGGGAGAGACGGCTCCCGGTCCGAGCGTCGTCCCGACGATCCGGAACGTGGAGGCACGGAGCGCGCGCAGCCGCACCCGGTCACCGAGGTGGAGGTGCAGCTGGTCGAGCGTGGCCGGGGTGACGGCGATCTCGCCGTCCGCCGACGGCAACCGGCCTGACAGCGCCGGCAGCTGGGCCATGGCGACGTCAGCCAGCCCGGCGACCGGCAGCGGGCCACGGGGACCGTCGGCCGTCACCTGGTTGATGCCCGTGTAGTCGGCGACGTCGGGGTCGCGGGCCAGGCGCCGGCCGGCGGCCTGCGCCGTCGCCAGCTCGCTGTAGTTCCCGGCCTCGACGTCCCAGCTCCACCCGCGCAGGCCGGGGGTGTCGACGAGGTGGGTCATGCTCGCGCTGAAGGTGAGGGCGGCGACGAGGAGCGCGACCCCGCAGGCGACCGTGACGATGGCCGAGCGGATGACACCGCCGCTGCGGTCCGACGAGGGGAGGGCCATGCGGGCGCCGGCCACGACCGAAGCCGGTGCCCCGCCGGCCGCCAGCCACCCGAGGACGAACCGGCCACCGCGCCGGACCGAGCCGAGATCGTCGGCGTCGGGGGCCGGCGGACGGGTCCTCGTGATCAACGAGGACACGACGAGCACCGCAGCCACGCCGACCAGCACGCCGAGTGCACCCAGAGCGAGCAGGAGGGGCTGGGCCGGGTGCCCGGTACCGAGCAGGGACCGCTTCGAGACGCCGAGGGCTGCGTGGGGCGCGGCGAACAGCGCGACCGGCACGCTGAGCAGCGCGCCGGCCAGCGCGATCGGCAGGCCCCGCCAGACCTCGACTGCGACGAGGTTGCCGCGGGTCAACCCGAGGGCGTTGAGCGCGACCCGATCGTTCGGCGAGACGGCCACCGTCCGGCGCAGCGCCGGACCGATCAGCACCAGGCCGACCAGGGCCACCAGCGCGGCGAGCGCCCACAGCGCACCGCTCTCGACCTCGGCCGAGCGGCGGAGCGACGCCTCGTCGCGCACGATGTCGGTGCCCGGCTGCACCTGCACGCGCGCACCGGAGCGTCGGACCGCCGCCGTGAACGCGTCGACGTCGTGGTGGGCGAGGAGCACCCGGACGCCGATCCCGTACCCCGCGATCCGCTGGCCCCAACGCTGGAAGTAGGCCGGTGAGCCGTAGATGAGCGACCCGTTGAACTGGAACAGCGAGCCCGCCTCGGCCTCGGGGTCGGCTTCGAGGTCGGATGCCTGCCGGGCGATCCCCACCACCCGCAGCGGGACCACCGCCAGCGCCTTCGACGGGATCTCACCGTTGCCGAGCTGATCGATCTCGGCGCGCGGGTACACCCGGGCGTGCAGCCGGGCGCCGACGCCGACGTGGAGGCGGTGGCTCAGGTCCTCGTTGATCACGACCTCGTCGGCCCGTCGAGGATCGGCGAAGCGCCCGCTGACGAGACGGCCCCGGCGGATGCCGGTGAGCAGCGGATCGATGCCGACGTACATGATCATGGGAGCCGAAGGCCCGCTCGGCGGGCGGACGCTGGCGAGGTCGACGGCCAGCCGCTGCGAGGCGACGACGCCTGGGAGGTGCCGAACCCGCTCGAGGGCCGCCTGCTGCTGGGCGGGAGGCGCCGACGGATCGGCGAAGGCCGATGCGTCCTCCGGCTGGCTCCAGGTGATGAACGCGCTCACCGAGTGCTGCGCGCGCCTCGCTCCCATCGCGCTGCCGATGGCGATCCCGCCGACGATCGCGATCGCCACGACGAGACCGATCGAGACCACGAGCGACGGACGGCCGCGGGCCACGTACCGGACCGACGTCCACAACCCGCCCCTGCCGCCGTCGCCTGCCAACGAACCTCCTCGTCACCGATCCTGCCTTCGGCGATTCGACCACCCGGGGACCCCGGGTGGGAAGGGCGCCAGCCGGTCGACCGGCGGGGGCGGGAGCACCACCGCCCGCGCAGTGCCGGACGGGCCGACGCTGATCCCGTGCATACTGACGGCATGCGCAGCGGCGTCGGCTCGCGCCTCGAGGCGGCCGAGATCGCACGGCGCCGGTAGGCGGCGGGTGGTGGACCGCCTCTTCGAGGAGCCGCGTCTGGCCGCGATCTACGACGCGGTCGACGGGGATCGCAGCGACCTCGACGCGTACGCCGCGATCGTGGACGAGCTCGGGGCGCGGTCGGTGCTCGACGTGGGCTGCGGGACGGGGATGTTCGCGTGCCTGCTCGCCGGCCGCGAGGTCGACGTCGTGGGGGTCGACCCGGCGGCGGCGTCGCTGGCCGTCGCCCGGTCGAAGCCCCACGCCGACCAGGTCACGTGGATCCACGGCGACGTCTCGGCGCTGCCGCCGCTGCAGGTGGACCTGGCCGTCATGACCGGCAACGTCGCGCAGGTGTTCACCGACGACGGCGGGTGGCTCGACGCGCTGCGAGGCGTGCGCGCCGCGCTGTGACCCGGCGGTCACCTGGTGTTCGAGACGCGGGAGCCGGCTGCGGAGGCGTGGCGGGCGTGGAACCGGGAGACGTCGCGCCGGCGCCTCACCGTGTCCGGGGCTGGGGTGGTGGATCACTGGGTCGACACCGTCGCGGTCCAC
>JAFBAD010000271.1 GCA_019247975.1 Acidimicrobiia bacterium | reverse complement strand
TGCCGACGCCACGCGCCGCGGGCTCCTGCGGATCTACCGCAGGCTCCCGACCCTCGGCCGCCGCTGGGTGGTCCGGACCATCGCGCCGTCGTTCACGGTGGGGGCGATGGCCATCATCGAGCGCGCCGACGGTCACCGCCTCTTCGTGCGCCACATCTACCGCCAGCACTGGGGCGTGCCGGGCGGCCTGCTCGAGCGGGGTGAGACGCCGGAGGTGGCGGTCGCCCGGGAGGTCTTCGAGGAGGTCGGGCTGCGCATCCAGCTGCTCGGCGAGCCGGCCGTCGTGGTCGACGCCGACCCGCAGCGCGTCGACATCGTGTTCCGGGCCCGACCGATCGACGAGGACGACCCGGTGGGTCCGAAGTCGCCGGAGATCGACGAGGTCCGCTGGTTCCCGGCAGACCAGACGCCGGAGCTGCAGTTCGAGACGGCCGGCGCGCTGGTCGCGCTGGCCCGCTCGTCCCGGGCGCCGCAGGCACCGCCCCTCCCGTAGCGACGGTCAGGTCGGCCGGGTCGCCTCGATCAGGAACCTCGTCGCGTGCGCGACGAACGGTCCCTCCCGCTCGATCCTGTCGTGCAGCGCTCGCAGCCGGTCGCGGAACCGGTCGACCGAGAAGCCCGGCACGATCCACACGACGAGCCGCAGGAAGTAGACGACCGCACCGATGTCGTCGAACTCGGTGCGGAGGCGCTCGAGCCGGAGGTCGCGCACGACCAGGCCGGTCGCTTCGGCGGCGGCGCGGGCGAGCTCCGGGTCACGCTTGGAACCGCCCGGCTGCGGGCCGAGCATGAAGTCCGACAGCTCGCCAACGCTGCCCGGCCCGACCTGCTGGGAGAAGTACGTGCCACCCGGCGCGAGGACCCGGGCGATCTCCGACCACCACGTCGTGATCGGGTGGCGGCTCGTCACGAGGTCGAACGTCGCGGTCGCGAACGGCAACACCTCGCGGTCCTGACCGATGCGCACGACGTGACCACCGCGAGGACCCAGCCGGTCTGCCGCGATGCGCGCGTTCGGCTCGTAGCCCTCGGCCCCGACCACCAGGTGGGGGAGGGTCGGCAGCTCGGCGACCAGGCGGCCGTCGCCGCACTCGAGGTCGAGCATCCGCTCGGCGCCCGCGGCCCGTTCGGCCACCCGCTCCGCGTAGTGCCAGCTCGGTCGCTCCTCGGTCGCCCGGCCGTCCAGCCAGCTGAAGTCCCACCCGGTGATCGGCGCCGCATCCGCCTCTGCCACCAGGTCGTCGAACGACCGCGCCACTTCGCTGAAACGTAACCGGCCCGCCTACCCTTGACCGCGTCCAACAAGGGGGCCACGGCATGTCCGACCTGACCATGACCATCGGCGGCGAGGCCGCTCCGACCGAGGCGTCCTTCGACGTCATCAACCCGGCGAAGGGCGCCGCGTTCGCCGCCGCGCCGGACTGCACGTCCGAGCAGCTCGACGCTGCGTTCGAGTCCGCCTCGAAGGCGTACCGCGACTGGAAGCTCGACGAGAGCGCCCGCCGCGCCGCGCTGCTGGCTGCGGCCGACGCGCTGATGGGCGCGGCCGGCGAGATCGCGCCGATCCTCACCGCCGAGCAGGGCAAGCCCCTCGGCGAGGCCAACATCGAGGTCTTCGGGGCGGCGATCTGGTTCCAGTACTACGCGAACCTCGAGGTGCCGCGCGAGGTCATCCAGGACGATGACACCGCGTTCGCCGAGGTCGTCCGCCGGCCGCTCGGCGTCGTGGCCGCGATCACGCCGTGGAACTTCCCGCTGATCCTCGCCTCGTGGAAGATCGCCCCGGCCCTGATGGCCGGCAACACGATGGTCCTCAAGCCGTCGCCGTTCACGCCGCTCGCCACCCTCAAGGTCGGCGAGATCCTGCGCGGCGTCCTGCCCGACGGCGTGCTGAACGTCGTCACCGGCGGCGACTCGCTCGGCGCCAAGATGACCACGCACCCGGTGCCCCGCAAGATCAGCTTCACGGGCTCGGTGGAGACCGGCAAGAAGGTCGCGATGTCGGCTGCGCCGGACCTCAAGCGGGTCACCCTCGAGCTCGGCGGCAACGACCCGGCGATCGTCCTCGACGACGCCGACCCGGCCGACGTGGCCGAGAAGATCTTCGCCCAGGCCTTCGCCAACAACGGCCAGGTCTGCTCCGCGATCAAGCGGGTGTACGTGCCCGAGTCGCTGCACGACGACGTCGTCGAGGCGATGGTCGAGAGGGCCAAGGCGATCAAGGTCGGCGACGGCGCCGAGGAGGGCACCGAGCTCGGCCCGATCAACAACCGCCCGCAGTACGACCGGGTCAGCGAGCTCGTCGCGGACGCGCTCAAGGGCGGAGCGACTGCGGCGGCCGGCGGCAACCCGCTGCCCGGCGACGGCTACTTCTTCGAGCCGACGATCCTCACGGGCGTCTCCGATGGCACCCGCATCGTCGACGAGGAGCAGTTCGGCCCGGCCCTGCCGATCATCTCGTACCGCGACGTCGACGATGCCCTCGAGCGGGCCAACGCGACGCACTTCGGTCTGTCCGGCTCCGTGTGGGGCGGCGACGTGGACCGGGCTGCGGAGGTCGCCTCCCGGCTCGAGTGCGGCACGTCGTGGGTGAACACCCACCTGCAGCTCGCGCCGCACCAGCCCTTCGGTGGTGCGAAGTGGAGCGGCATCGGGGTCGAGAACGGGCCGTGGGGCCTCTACGGCTTCACCGAGCTGAAGGTCGAGTACCGCGCCAAGTAGCGCCATGACCTGAACCAGACTGCGGCGGTGGGACGTCGCTCCTATCTGCTGCTGGCCGCGGTGCTGGTGGCGCTGGCCATCGGAGCGGTCGTGTTCGCGACCCGCACCGATCCGTCGAGCCTCGGCGGGGGCACCGCCAACGGTGATGCCAGTCGCGCGCCCACGCTCGAGGCCAAGGGCTGGATCAACACGAAGCCGCTGACGCCGGCCGCGCTGAAGGGCAAGGTCGTCGTCTACGACTTCTGGACCTACTCGTGCGTGAACTGCGTACGGACCATCCCCTACGTCCGAGGTTGGTACGACCGCTACAAGAAGGACGGGCTCGTGGTCGTCGGCGTGCACTCGCCGGAGTTCGACTTCGAGAAGGTGCACGCGAACGTGCGCCGCGCCGTGCGGGACCTCGGGGTCGACTACCCGGTCGCGCTCGACGACGACATGGACATCTGGACCGCGTTCGCCAACCAGTACTGGCCGGCCGACTACATCTACGGCCGCAACGGCCGCCAGGCGTCGGTCCACTTCGGTGAAGGGGACTACGCCCACACCGAGGACGAGCTGCGCTCGCTGCTCGGGGTGGCCGAGTCGTCGCCGCGCTCGACGCCGCACGGCCAGGAGGGCGGCAGCGCGACGACCGCAGGTCTGACCGACGAGACCTACAACGGATCGGAGCGCGGCCAGGTCGGTTACGCCTCGACGCAGCCGCTGGTCGACGGCGCGAACACGTTCACCGTCGATCCGAAGCTCCCGCTGGGCAACCACGGTCTCTCCGGGAGGTGGCAGGTGTCGGGCCAGTACGTCGAGTCGCTCGCGCCCGACGCGGCGATCGTGCTCGGGTACCACGCAGGCCAGGTCAACCTCGTCATGTCGACCGCCGGCGGCAAACCGATCGACGTCCACGTCCAGGTGGACGACCGACCCGCGACGACGGTGCGGGTGACCGACCCGGACCTGTACAGCCTCGTGGACGACGCCAGGACCGCGACCCACACGGTGCGGGTCACCGCCACCGCGCCGGGGCTGCGCGCGTTCGCGTTCACGTTCGGCGGCTGACGTGCTGGGGGACTACGTCGCCCTCTTCGGTGCCGGCGTCGCCTCGTTCCTCGCGCCGTGCCTCGTCCCGCTGCTCCCCGCGTACCTCGGCATCATCGTCGGCGAGTCGGCCGATGCCCACGACGTCAGCCGGGCGGTCCCCGCCACCCTCGTGTTCATCGTCGGGTTCGCATCGGTGTTCGCCGCGGTCGGCGTCGCCGCAGGTGCGCTCGGCAAGTCGCTGTCACCGGTGCAGAACGGTGTCCAGCGGGTCGGCGGCGTGGTGATCATCGTGTTCGGCCTCGCGCTGCTCGGTGTGCTGCGCGGTCCGCTGGCGCGCGAGCGACGGCTGATCGCCACGTTGCCGAAGGTGACCGGGCCACTCCGCCCGTTCGTCGTCGGCGTCGCGTTTGGCGCCGCATGGAGCCCGTGCGTCGGGCCGCTGCTCGGCGCCGCGCTCGTCTTCGCGGCGCGCTCCGGCGAGCCCGTGCGGGGTGGACTCCTGCTCCTCAGCTACGCGTTGGGCATCGGCGTGCCCTTCCTCGTGGCCAGCCTGGGGCTCGCCTCGTCGCCACGGCTCGCGGCCTGGTTGCAACGGACCGGGCCACGGCTCGAGCGGTTCGCCGGTGTGCTCCTCATCGTGCTCGGCGTGCTCCTGACGACCGGCGCCTACGCACACGTGACGTCGTACCT
>JAFBAD010000270.1 GCA_019247975.1 Acidimicrobiia bacterium | reverse complement strand
CACTCCAGCGGCGGGTCCGCCACCCTCACCTTCGAGCCGTACCTCCAAGGTCACGGCCCGGTGCAAGCCGATGTGTGGCAGGCGTGGGAAGCCGACAAGGGCAAGTGGTACACGTCGCAGGAGCTCTCCTGCGACGGCTACACGCTGCCTGCGAGCGGAGGCGACACCACCGACAGCCTCGCCGACATAGCAGCCGGCTGCTCCGACGCCGTGATCGACACCCTCGGCGTGAACATCGGGCCGAACAACCCGAGCTCCGTCGTGGCGACCGACGGCATCCGCATCGTCACCAGCAACCTGAACATCGCCTACGACTTCCAGCCGAAGTAGCGACTCGACCGCACCTCGGCGTCCTGGAGCGAACCGTCTGGCGTGGCAGGTCTCGTGCCGCCGCCCCCAACCGAACGTGCGTCGGGTCGTTCACGCGGCGCGACGATGTCGGCCGCGACCGCGCTCGCTCGCTCGGTCGGCGTCGGGCCGGATGACGACCTCGGCCATGTCTCGTGCTCTCTAGGGCCAGTCGACGCTGGCGGCGCGGAACCAGGACCACCCGGCTCGGTGCCACATCGACGAGTGCTCGGCGAGACGTGTCCGGTGGTCGCTCCAAGCGGGCCGCCTCGACGGGTTCCATGCGAGCTCGGCGACGCCTGCGATGCGCGGCAGGAGGAGCAGCTGCAGATCATCGGAGGTCTCGACGGTCTCGCACCACAACGCAGCTTCGATGCCGGCGACCGCGTCGGGATCGACGTCACCGATCGCGCTCGACAGGTCCCAGTCGGCCATCGCCTCCAGCGACCGTGCCGGGTAGAACTGCAGTCCGAGTCGTGACCGGCGCTCCTCCTGCGCAGGGTCCGTCGAGGGATCGCCGTGTGGGTGATCGAGGTAGAAGGTGCTCGTCGGCGACAGCAGGAGCCGGGACCGCTTCTCGGCGATCCGGGCCAGGTCGCTGAACGCTTCACCGAAGTGTGCGGCGAGCTGATCCCGCACCTCGCTCGGGATCGCGTCCGCCGGGCCGGCTTCGTCTCCACCGGTGAGGCTGGCGAAGTCGATCCAGTACTGGATCACCTCGTCGGGCCCGACGCCGGCGCGACACATCTCCTGCCAACCGACCACCCGCTTCCCGAGCCCCTTCACGATGGGGATGGCGCGGTCGACGAACGCGACGTAGTCGTCGTGGTCCATCCCGAAGGTCTCGTCACCGCCGAGGTGCAGGTAGGGAGCAGGCGAGATCGCGGCCACCTCTCGCAGCACGTCCTCGACGAACCGCCATGTCTCCTCGACGTTCGGGTCCAGGTAGGCGACCGGCAGCAGCGAGCCGGCGCTGCTCGGACGCGACACCCCGAGCTGCGGGTACGCGGTGAGTGCAGCGGCGACGTGGCCGGGCATGTCGATCTCGGGGACGATCGTGACGAAGCGCTCGCTCGCGTACTCGACGAGTTCCGTGAAGTCGTCGTGTGTGTAGAAGCCGCCGGGCCGGCCGGCTGCTGCGCCGGTCGCGCCGACCTCGGTGAGGCGCGGCCAGGCATCGATGTGGAGGCGCCAACCCTCGTTGTCGGTCAGGTGGAGGTGGAGGACGTTCAGCTTGTGCAGCGCCAGGACATCGATGACCCGCTTGACCTCGTCGACCGGCAGGAACCTGCGGACGACGTCGAGCGAGAGACCGCGCCAGGCCAGCTCGGGCGCGTCATCGATGGTCCCGCACGGCACCACGCCACCGCCGAGCGCGGCCAGCTGCACCAGCGAGGTCAACCCCCGTCCGATCGCTTCCTCGCTGGCACCCCGCACGGTGACACCGGCCTCGTCGATCACGATGCGGTGGACCTCCGTGTCGGGCGACGCCCCGTCGGCTCGGACACCACGGGTGCGTCGCGCCGTACGTTCGACCGCACCGAGCTCGAGCCGGACCGATCCACCTGAAGCGTCTGGTTCGACGGTGGGCGACGGCAGCTCGAGCCCTGCGTAGGTCGCAAGGTCTCCTCGGAACCGCTCGGCGTGCGGCAGGAGCGCAGCCTCCGACACCGAGAGCACCGCAGACTGCAGTCCGAACGCACCGCTCCCCTGCATCACCGCAGCCGGTACCGGGATGATCCGGTTGCGTGAGCCGTCCTCCATCTCAGCCGTTGTCGATCACCGTCGAGACCACGTCGAACAGCGAGGAGGCCTGGCCCTCGCTGGGTGGTGGCTCGGGGACGTCGTCGAGGTCGAAGCCGATGCGGTCGATCACGGGTGTCAGGTCGGTCAGGTCGACGTCGAACAGCCCGGCCGCGTTTCCGTACAGGGCCTTGCGAACATCGGCCTCGTCGACGTTCGGATGTTCGGCGAAGCGCTTGACCGCTCGGAGGAGACCTGGGAAGACCGTCTCGGGGTGCGGGTAGTCGACGCCGACCATCGCTCGATCCGGCTCGATGGTGAAGCCGGTTCCGGGTGGCTGGTCGAGGCGCATCTGGTCCGGGTTGAACGGCGACAGGCCGGCGTAGCAGTTCGTCGCCCAGTACTCGCTCGGCAGGCGCTTGTACGGCTTCAGCCGGCCGAGCATCTCAGCGAAGTCGGACCAGTCGTCGCCCTGCGTCTCCCTCCCGTCGAGCAGATCCATGATCGGCCCGATCCACCACTGCTCGGTCTCGATCAGCGCCAGCCGGAGGTCGGGGAACCGCTCGAAGACCCCGCCGAGGATCAGCTGCCACAACGATCGGCCAGAGAAGAACCAGTGCTCGGTAGCCAGGACCATGAACGAGGCGAAGCTCCGCGGTGCGTACTCCGGAGCCCCGGTGCCGCCGTGCTGGCACAGCGGCAGGCCGGCCTCTGCGCACGCGGCCCAGATCGGGTCGAGCTCGGGGTCGAAGAAGTACCTGCCTCCCGGGTGCAACGGCGGCATCTCGATCCCTGCGAAGCCCTGGTCCTTCGCCCAACCGATGTCCGCAACGGCCTGGTCGATGTCGTCGAAGGCCACCGCAGCCAGTCCGAGTAGGCGGCGGGGTTCTACTGAGCAGAAGTCGAGGAGCCACCGGTTGTAGGCCATGTCCGACGCGCGGACCATGTCCGCGTCGGCCGCGTGGTCCGCCCGAGCGTCTTCGAAGGGCTTCCCGTTCGAGAACAGCACCTCGGCTACGACGCCCTGGGTCTCCATGTCCGAGAGCCGCTGGCTCGCGTCCCACTGCGCCGCTTCGCCCAGGGCCGGGTGGACGAAGCCGTCGGGCGTGCCCTCGGCAGCGCGAAGCGATTCGTCGAACCGGTCGCGGAACCCGGGATCCAGGTAGTCACGCACCGATCCTCGGGGCGGCTTCACGTGCCCATCGACCGAGATGATCGCCACCTTCTCCGTCATGTGGTTCCTCCTTGGGTGGGGTCTCGCCAGGGCATGAAGTTCTCCATCAGCCCGTTCGGGTCTTCGATGAGCTCCACGTAGACGCCGAGCGCCTCGAAGGTGTCGACGTAGCAGAAGCTCACACCCTGGAAGACCGTGGACATGACCACGGGGAACCCGCACCGCTCCGCCTCGGCGATGCCGGGGTTGATGTCGTCGACCACGCATCCGAGGTGGTGTGGCCCGGCGCCGTACTTCCGCATGAACTCGACGTGGACACCCTCTCCCCGGAGAGGCTGCATCAGCTCGATCTGCACGTTGCCGCTGCGAGCGAACCCGAGGGACAGCGCGCACGGGACCTGCCTGCCGCGATAGGTCCACTCCTGGTCCATCTCGAAGTTCACGAACTCCGAGCACCCGAGTGCACTGCGCATCGCGTCCTCCGCGACGAGCAGGTGCTCGACGATCCACGCCTGCTGGAAGACCCGTGCGCCGAGCTGGCCGAGCAGCCAGTCCAGCCTCTCCTCGGTCACGCCGACCCCCTCACCCCATCACCGTCCGCCGTCGACCCCGAGCCTCTGGCCGGTGACGCATCCGACGTCGTCCCGGGCGAGGAACGCGCACATCGCTGCTGGCGGTCTGCGCGGTCACGACGGCGATGCGAACACTGGATGGGGTGCCTAGACGACCAGGAGGGTGGGTCAGCCCAGCCGGCCGAGCTCGTCTTCGGTGAGCACCACGTCAGCGGCTGCGGCCGACGATCGGGCCGATTCGGCTCGGGTGCACCCCGGGATGGGGATGATCGTCGGCGACTGGGCGAGCAACCAGGCCAAGGCGACCTGTTGCACGCTGAGGCCGCGATCTTCGGCGACCCGGGCCGCGTTCGGCGCCACGTCACCGAGGCCCTTCGCCGCCAGCAACCCACCAAGGGGCGAGTAGGCCAGGAACGCGATCCCGTGCTGGACGCAGTAGTCGACGACCGGGCGCTCCTCCTGCTCGGCGATGGAGAACTTGTTCTGCACCGACGCCACCGGCACCACCGAGCGGGCTCGTTCGAGCTGGTCGACCGAGAAGTTCGAAACGCCGACGTGCTCGATGTGGCCCGCTGCGCGCAGCTCTGCGAACGCGCCCATCGTCTCCTCGATCGGCACCTGCGGGTCGGGCCAGTGCAGTTGGTAGAGCCAGATGCTGTCGACCCCGAGTGTTCGGAGCGATCCCTCGCAATGCCGCCTGATCGTGTCGGGCCGACCGTCCTTCGGAAAGTCACCGTCTGAGCCGTGCCAGTGACCGCCCTTGGTTGCGACGAAGACCTGGCGACCGCTCGATCGAACTGCCTCGGCGACGATCCGCTCGCCGTGCCGCTCCTCGACTGGGTCGGTGTACGCGAGCGCCGTATCCACGAGCGTGATGCCAGCGTCGAACGCCGCGTGCATGGTGACAACGCTCGCATCATCGTGACCGGCATCGACGAAGCCGAACATCATCGCCCCGAGGCCGATGCACGACACCGGCGTCCCTCCAACCAAACGCTCCTGCACCACTCTCTCCTTGCCGTCAGTCCGTGAGCGACGTCATGTGCGGCTCGGGAGCGGCGATCACGAACCCAAGCGTTCTAGCGCAACTGCAATCTCATCGACCGGGACGTTCGTCGATGCGACCCACATCACGAAGTCGTACAC
>JAFBAD010000221.1 GCA_019247975.1 Acidimicrobiia bacterium | reverse complement strand
AAGACGAACACCTCGTGGCTGCCGCTGGCCGGCGCCTGGTTGAAGACCGGGCCGAGCTTGCGGACCGTCATCGGCTCCGAACCCGAGAACGCGGGGAAGCGGTTGGGGATCACCCGGATCTGCCACTCACCGCCCTCGTCGTAGGTCTCGAGGGCCGGTGGCGTCTCCTCCTCGTTGCCCGGGCAGAAGGGGCAGGGCCCGTGCGGGCCGGTCTCCACGGCCAGCCGCTCGCGGCTGAAGTCGTCCGGCCGGGTGGTCCGGTCGGTCGCGATCGTCACCCATCGGCCGGTGAGCGGGTTCAACCGGAGCTGGCTCATGTCCCTCTCATGCTACGAGCGGCGCGGCCTCGTACCGGGACACATGCCGCGTGCTGTCTGTCGAGAACGGGGTCCCGTTCCATTCGGCCCATCGGTCGCCGAGTGTGAGGCCTGCGTCCGCAGCCATCTCGTCGAGCTGGTCAGGGGTGGCGTAGCGGATCACGCAGGGGCGGAACCGGTTGCCCTCCGGCGTCATCTCCACGAACGAGCTCCACGCCTGCTGGCGCACCGGGTCGTGGCGGTCGACGAAGAGCAGCACCCGGTCGACGCCCACGTCGCGGACCTCGACCGACGACGTCCGCCCGGAGCGGTCTGGCACGAACGTGTCGATCACCAGGCTCCCACCGGGCGCGAGGACGCGGCTGATCTCGCGCAGCGCGTCGCGCTGGGCCTCCTCCGAGGTGATGTTGAAGAAGGTGTTGCGGGCGATGACGACGAGCGACCACGGGCCGTCCGGCAGCGGGCCGGCCATGTCGCCGTGGTGCGCGGTGATGCGCTCGCCACCCTCCTTCGCCGCGAGCCGCTCGAGCATCGCGTCGGAGGCATCGAGGCCGGTGACCGCGATGCCGCGCGCCGCCAGCGGGATGGCCAGCCGGCCCGTGCCGACGCCCAGCTCGAGCACGGGCCCGTCCCCGGCCAGCGCGGCCAGCCGCTCGACCGCCGCCTCGGTGTCGTCCGTGGCGTCGCGGTCGGCGCTGTACCAGTCGTCGTAGACGTCGGCGAAGCGGTCGCCGTAGGTCGACGCGGTGTAGCGGGGTTCGTCCACCCGCTCATTCTCTAGCCTTGGGGGGTGCCTGAGGTCGTCTACCTCGACCATGCCTGACGTCTCGTACCTCGACCATGCGGCGACGACGCCGATGCGGCCCGAGGCGGTCGACGCGATGGTCCCGTGGCTGCGTGACCTCCACGGCAACCCGTCGGGGTCGCACCGGCTGGCCCGGGCCGCCCGCCGGGCGGTCGACGACGCGCGGGACGACCTCGCGGACCTGCTCGGCTGCCGGCCCGGCGAGATCGTGTTCACCTCGGGTGGCACCGAGGCCGACAACCTCGCGATCTTCGGCGCCGGCGTGGAGCGCGGCGTCCCGGTCTGCAGCGCGGTCGACCACCACGCGGTCCTCGACCCGGTGCGCGCACGCGGTGGTCGGGTGATGGGCGTCGACCCGAGCGGGCTGATCGATCTCGACGACCTCGAGCGGGTGCTGCGGGACGCGGCGCCGGTGGGGCTGGTCTCCGTGCTCCTCGCCGGCAACGAGGTGGGGACCGTGCAGGACCTCGACGCGGTGCGAGCGGCCGTCGACGCGTGCGCGCCGGGCGCGCTGCTGCACACCGACGCCGTGCAGGCGTTCGCGTGGACCGACATCGCCACCCGCGCCGCGGCGGCCGACCTCGTCTCGATCACCGGGCACAAGTTCGGCGGTCCGATGGGAGTGGGCGCCCTCGTCGTGCGGGAGCCGGCGGCGATCGCGCCGATGTTGCTCGGCGGCGGTCAGGAGCGGGACCGGCGCAGCGGGTCGACCCCCGTTCCCGCCGTGGTGGGTCTCGCCGCCGGCGCACGTGCCTGCGCGGAGGAGCGCAAGGCGACGATCGAGCGGGTTGCCGCGCTCCGCGACCGCTTGGCCGACGGGCTGCTCGCGGCGATCCCGGGCGCGGTCGAGACCGCCGATCGGGCGCACAAGGTCGCGTCGAACTGCCACCTGTGCATCCCCGGCGTCGAGGCGGAGGCGCTGCTGTTCCTGCTCGACCAGGAGGGCGTGTGCGCGTCCGCCGCGTCGTCCTGCGCGAGTGGGGCGGCCGAGCCCTCGCACGTCCTGAGCGCGCTGGGCGTGCCGCCCTCACTGGCTGCGGGTTCGCTGCGGCTGTCCCTCGGCTGGACGACCACCGCGGCCGATGTGACCCGCGCGCTCGAGGTGGTGCCACCCGCGGTGGCACGGCTCCGCTCGTGAGGATCCTCGTCGCGATGAGCGGCGGCGTCGACTCGTCGGTCGCGGCGGCGCGGCTGGCCGAGGAGGGTCACGACGTCACCGGGGTGACGCTGCGCCTCTGGGGCGGCGAGTCGGACACCGGTTGCTGCTCGGTGTCCGACGTCGACGACGCGCGGCGGGTCGCCGACCACCTCGGCATCGACCACCACGTGTTCAACTTCGGCACCGACTTCGAGCGCAACGTGGTCCAGCCCTACGTGCGTGACCACCACGAGGGTCGCACCCCGAACCCGTGCATCGAGTGCAACCGCCACCTCAAGTTCGACCGGCTGCTGCGCCGCGCGCTCCAGCTCGGCTTCGACGCGATCGCCACCGGGCACCACGCCCGCATCGTCGGTGCACGCGGACGTCGGCGCATCGCGCGCGGCGTGGATCCGCGCAAGGACCAGTCGTACGTGCTGCACATGCTCGACCAGCACGTGCTGGAGCGGACGTTGCTGCCGATCGGAGGGTCGACCAAGGAGCAGGTGCGGGCGATGGCGACCGACCTCGGCCTCCGCACCGCGTCGAAGCCCGACAGCCAGGACGTGTGCTTCATCAAGACGACGGAGGGCCGGGTGTCGTTCCTCGGCCGCCGGACCACGCTCACGCCGGGCGTCGTGGTCGACGGCGCCGGCAACGAGCTCGGACGGGTCGAAGCGGTTGAGCTGGTGACCGTCGGGCAGCGCCACGGGTTGGGGCTGCCCGGCGGGGGCCCGCCCCGCCACGCGCTGCGGGTCGACCCCGTGTCGGCCACCGTGACCGTCGGTGCCCCCGAGGACCTGCTGGTCGAGCGCCAGACGGTCGGCCCGGTCAGCTGGGCCGCCGAGCCGGTCTCCGGGTCGCTGCTCGTGCAGTGCAGCGCGCACGGCCGTCCCGAGCCCGCCGACGTCGCACCGGGTCCTGACGGCACGGTGACGGTCCGGTGGCGGGAGCGCCACCGCCGCGTCGCGCCGGGCCAGGCCGTCGTCTTCTACGAGGGCGACGAGGTGGTCGGCGGCGGCCCCGCCCACCCCGCCTGACCTCTCCATCGGTTCTTGGTGCGTTCGGCGCCCTGGACGGGCGTCTCACGTACCGAGAACGGATCAGCCGACGGCGATCCGGCGGCGTTCGGCCTCCTCGAGGACCGCGCCGGGACGGGTCGGGGTGAAGAGCAGCGCGGCGGCTTCGAGGTTGTCGGTGCGGTTGCGACCCCGGCGTACCCCGACCGACTGCGGCACGTCCACCTCGATGCGCAGCGCGAGCCCGGGTGCACCACCGGTCAGGTCGAGTCCGTCGTCGGTCGCCTGCGCCGGACCGAGCTGCGTCACGGCACGGCGCGGGAAGAGCACCGCGTCGCTCATCGTGAGCGGGTCGTGGAGCACGACGCCCGCGGGCACGAACACGAGCCAGCGGCGGCTGAGGCCGTGCAGCGCGCGCACCATCAGCACCGCGAGCGCGACCCCGACGACGAGGCACACGATGCCGGCGACGAGCTGGCCGGCCGCGAGCAGCAGGGGACCGGACGCCGCCCCCGCGATCGCGGCGACCCACGCGAGCGGCGCGAGCACGAGCGCGGCGATGGTCGGGCGCAGCGCCATGCGTCGCTCCGGTCCGTAGGCCGAGCCGTTGACGAACGCGTCGCCGGTCAACGGTGAGAGCGCGCACGCGGTGGACAGCACCGCGGCCGCGACGCCGACCACCGGCTTCCACGCTGAGGCATTCGCAGCTGCGCTCGCCCAGATCGTCGCGACGATCGCGCCGGGCGCGACGGCGCGCAGGATCGTGAGGGAGACCGTCCGCTCGACGAGGGCGGCGAGCAGCGTGACCGCCCAGCCGACCCAGAGCCCGACCGTGGCCGTGACCCGGAACGCGTCGCTGGTCGGCCCGAGCGCAGCCGACAGGACCGGGGTCGCGGCGAAGGGCACGAGCACCCACGTGATGCGAAAAGCCCAGGGTCCGGGCTCGCGCGCGCTCGACACCGCGTGAGATTTGCCCACGGGCGCGGCCGGTGGCCATTCTCGGAGCTGGGAACCAGACGGGGGATCTCGTGGAAGCGGACCTCAACCTTCCAGAAGCGCGCTGGTCGACCCTGGTGCCGGAGCCAGACTTCCCGCTCGGCACCGTCACCGGGATCGGGAGCCTGCCGCACGACGACACCGCGACCGCGGTCGCGTTCGTGCTGGACCGGCTGCCGGGCCTGCCCGCAGCCCCGTCGCTCCCCACCCTCGATCCCCGCGAGGGCCTGCTCGCCGAGGGCGTGTGGGGCATCGAGGGCATCACCGTCCACGACGACGGCACCTACACCGTCGACGCCACGCCCGACCCTGCCGCGCCGCTCGGCGACGAGGGTCTGGAAGGTCCGCCGTACGCGGCGACGCGCGCGTTCCTGAGCGCGGTCGCCGGTCGGACCGAGCCGATCAAGCTCCAGCTCCCCGGCCCGATCACCATCGGTCGCGCGCTCGCGGCCGACGGCGTCGAGCCGGCGCGGGCGTACGCGGTCGCCGGCGCGGCGGTCAACCAGCGGGCGCGGCAGCTCGTCACGCTGGCCCGCACCGCGGTGCCCGACGCGCCGATCGTCGTCTTCCTCGACGAGCCGGGGCTCACCGGCGGCATGCCGTTCCTCGGCGTCCCGGTCGACCAGGTGATCGACCTCGTGTCGGGCGCGCTCGCGTCGATCGAAGCGGACGCGATCACCGGCATCCACTGCTGCGGTGAGACCGACTGGCGCATCCCGCTGCAGGCCGGTCCGCAGATCCTGTCGCTGCCGGCCACCACCGAGATCGCGCCGTACACCGGTGCGCTGGCGTCGTTCGTCGAGCGGGGTGGCTGGTTGGCCTGGGGCGCGGTGCCGACCGACGGTCCCCGCAGCGGCACCATCGGCCGGCTGTGGCGCACGGTCGCGTCACGCTGGTGCGAGCTCGTGCAGGCGGGCTGCGACCCGGTCCGGCTGCGCCACCACACGCTGCTCACGCCCGAGTGCGGCCTCGCGCTGCACACGCCCGATCAGGCGGCCCGCATCTTCGACTTGGTCCACCAGCTCGCCGACCGCCTCCAGGATCAGCTCACCAGCGTCCGCCTCAGCGTCGGCGCCTGACGGCTCAGCTCCTACAGCTTCTTGATGGCGTCGAGCAGGCGCCGGAGGGTGGGGAGCTTGACCGGTGCGTCCTGCTCCTCGGCGCCGAAGGCGACGTCGAGCATCTCCTTCTTGCGGCGCTTGCCGGGTGCCTCGGGCTCGTCGAGGTACTGCGCGTAGAGGCTCTCGAGCCAGGCCGCGTTCGGATGGGTGGCCGGGTCCGACGACGTCCACGCAGACGACCGCTCGTCGACGGCCATGGCGTCGCGGAAGCCACCGATCGCCTCGAGACCGGGGATGCTGCCCTCGGTGGTCGGGTCGTCGACCTGCAGGTCCTCCGACGCCGGCCACGGCATCTGCCGCTCGGCTCGGCGCGGCTCCTCGTGCAGCGCGACGGGCTGGCGTCGCGGCAGCGCGTAGACGCTCGTCGAGAGACCGCCGCCGGACTCGTGCGGCACCGGCCCGGTCGGGACGCCGGACCAGACGTCGCCGCTCAGGTCCTCGTCCTCGGTCGCATCGACGTCGTCGAAGTCGTCGCGGTCACTCAGCTCGTCGTCGTCGACGATCGTCGGCTCGTCGTCCCGCGCGTCGGTGGTGGTCTCGACCACCGCAGCCGCCGGCTGCACCGGCGCCTCGGTCGGCTGGTTGGCCGACGGGTCGACGATGACGCGCACGAGACCGGTCTGCGCGAGGCGGTTGACGACGCGTGCGGTCGAGTACCGGCCGCGACCCATGTCCATTGCGAGGTCCGCGATCGTGCGCGGACCCTGCAGCGCGGCGATGAGCTCCCAGTCCTCCCGCAGGAGGGTGACCTGCACCGCGTCACCGGGCAGCGTCCGCTCGGCCGACACCCACGCGTCGGTCGACGGGACGAACGGCGTCATCTCGTCCACCTCGCGCACGCGCCGCCGGACCTCGTTGACGATCGCGTCGACGTTGAAGGTGCGGTGCGGACCGATCCAGTGGACGGTGTCGGGTTCGAACTCGAACGCGCCGTCTCCCTCGCGGAAGAGGCGGATCAAGGGGTCGTAGACGATCGACAGCAGGACCGAGGCGAGCACGTCGCCGTCGATGGCGCCCTGCTCGACGAGCAGCTCGCCGACGCGCGGCTCGTCACCGGCGGCCTCGATCGCCAGGGTCCAGTCCTCGGCGGTGAGCCGGCCCGGCCGGACCAGCGCGCTCGCGAGGGAGTGGTCCGTGTCCTCGTCGCGCGCGAAGTACAGCTGCCCGCGGTGCAGGTACACCGTGCACCCGGCCTCGCCGCTGAAGCGGACGGCGCCGGTCTTGCCGGTGGACGAGAGCACGCGGAGCGCGCCAGCCGGTGAGTAGTCGTCGAGCGATCCGTTGAGTGCCATCTGGGTGCAGCGCCCGATCCTGAGGGTGTGCCTTGGTCGCCGGAGGGTGTTCCTCGGTCGGATGGTCCTGTCGGCCTGCTGGGGGCCGCGTTGAGGGTTCCCACATCGGCGAAAACGGCACGCGACACCGGGCGACACGGAAATCCAGGTCACGGCCCGTCGGTACGCTCTCCCCGTGCCCGATCTGCAAGCCAACGACGAGGTCGCGGGGCGCGTCGAAGCGCTGCGGGCCGAGATCGCCGAGCACAACCGCCGCTACCACACCGAGGACGCGCCGACGATCTCCGACGCCGAGTTCGACGAGCTCGTCCGGGAGCTGCGTCGTTACGAGGAGGAGTTCCCCGAGCTCGTCACGCCGACCTCGCCGACCCAGCAGGTCGGGTCCACGCCGTCGATGCTGTTCGCGCCGGTGCAGCACCGCCAGCCGATGATGTCGCTGGACAACGCCTTCTCGTCCGAGGAGCTCGAGGCGTGGGGTGAGCGGCTCGAGCGGCGCCTCGGGGCCGGGCCCGACGACGACCCGGTCGACTACGTCAGCGAGCTCAAGATCGACGG
>JAFBAD010000167.1 GCA_019247975.1 Acidimicrobiia bacterium | reverse complement strand
CCCAGGAAGTACCAGGGCGCCTTCGACGGGTTCGGCGTCTGGTTGGTGTTGGCGAGGGTGAGCAGCGGTGCGTTCACGAAGATCGAGAAGATCAGCAGGAACGCGGTGCAGAGGAGCGCCGCCACGAACTCGATGGCGAGCAGGTGGGGCCACACGTGGACCTTGTCCTGCGGCATGGCCTTGACGTCCTGGATGGACCCGGACTTGACCACCGTGAGCAGGCGCTGCGTGTGACCACCGGGACCGGCCGCGACCGGCGGACCGGCCGTGGCGACCGCGGTCGTCGCAGCACCGGCAGCCACTGGCGCGGTCGCCGTGGCGGTGCCGCCGCCTGCCTCGGCGCTGCCGCCACCGCCACCGGCTGAGGCCTGCTCGCGAGCCTTCTTGGCCCGCTCGAGCAGGTGGGCCGGGATGCGCGACGCCGCTTCGCTCTGCGGCGCGTCGTCACCACCACCACCGGCCTCGGCAGCCGGAGCGTCACCGCCGCCCGACGCGGCGGCGGCCTTCTTGCGAGCTTCCTCGGCTCGCTTCCGAAGATGTTCGGGGATCTCGGTCATCGCATTCCCTCCGCCCTACAGGGGCCCGGAGATGCCTCCGTCCTTGCGGACCCGCCAGAAGTGCACAGCCATGAAGATGACGATCACGAACGGGAGCATGAGCACGTGGAGCACATACCACCGCAACAAGGTGTCCGTGCCTATCTCCGCGCCGCCCAGCAGCGCAAAGCGCACTTGGGTGCCGAACACGGGCGTGTAGCCCATCATGTTCGTGCCCACCGTGACCGCCCACAGCGCGAGCTGGTCCCACGGCAGCAGGTAGCCGGTGAAGGAGAGCAGCAGGGTGAGCGTGAGCAGGACCACGCCGATCACCCAGTTGAACTCCCGCGGGGGCTTGTACGCGCCGTGGTAGAAGACGCGCGCCATGTGCAGGAAGACCGACAGCACCATCAGGTGCGCGGCCCATCTGTGCATGTTCCGCACGAGCAGTCCGAAGGCGACCGACGTCTGCAGCGTGTAGATGTCGTTCCAGGCCTGCGCCGCGGTCGGCCGGTAGAAGAACATCAAGAAGATGCCGGTGACCGTGAGCAGGATGAAGAGGAAGAAGCTGAGGCCGCCGAGGCAGAGCGTGTAGCTCACCTTCACCGCGTGTCGCTTCACCTTGACCGGGTGCAGGTGGTACAGCACCGAGTTCATGATCACGTAGGACCGGTTCCGGGGGCTGTCGGTGTAGCCCTTCCGGAAGATCGATCCCGGGCGGAAGATCGAGTTCCAGGCCTGGCTGCCCTGGACCCTGTCGTTCAGCTGGGCGATCTTCTGCGCCGGCCCACCGCCGCTGTCCATCGTGTTGGCCAAGGTGTCTCTCCCTATCCGAGCCGCATGCCGTAGGCGTAGCCGTGGGCGTTCGTGCGCTGGTGACCGTCTCCCTCGGCCGCCGGCTCGCCCACCTTGCCGAGGATGATCACCCCGGTCGGGCACCGGTCGACGCAGAGCGCGCACCGCGTGCAGACGTCGTCGTCGATCGTGAAGATCACGTGGTCGGCCGGGTCCACGCCCGGCCGCTCCGTGCCCTCGGCCTCGCTGATCGCCCCGGGCGAGACCATGAAGATGCACTTCCACGGGCAGATGTCGACGCAGCCCTCGCACATGATGCACTCGGACTGGTCGATGTGGATGAACTGCTTGGGCTTGACCGCCTTCGCGAGGTAGTCGGCGTCGACCTCACGCAGGACGTAGTCGTCCCGGAACTCCGGCATGGGGGGGTTCGCGTCGGTGCGGGGCATCGCCGATCCGATCAGACCTTCCGCGCCAGCGGGCGGCCGTAGGCGGTGGTGTGCTCCTCGATCGCCTTCTGCTTGCGGGCGACGGCCTCGCCGCGGCCCTGCCAGATGGCGAAGAGGGCGATCTGCCCGCCGAGGTACACGACGTAGATGACGGTGGCGATGATGTCGCGGATCGCCTGCTTCGAGACGTTGAACGGCAGGTTCTCGAGGATCGGCAGGGTGCTGTGCGAGCTCGGGCCGAGGAGGTAGGCGTCCGAGCGCCAGAGCAGCTCGTTGTCCGCCCAGAACAGCCACTGGTGGGGCACGACGCCGTAGCACCAGAACATGAGGAAGAAGACGTAGGTCGCGCCGAACATCGCCTCGCCCCAGGTGAGGGGCGTGCCTGCCGGACGCCGCCGCGACATCCAGACGATGCCCAACACCAACACGATCGAGACGAGCACGGCGCTCACGAATGCGACCACACCACCTCCTTCGTGATTTTCCTCACAATGACGGTACCGGGTTCGAGACTGAGACGTGCGCCGGTGCGCGTTGGTCTAGCACGCACCTTTCGGGCGGAGCACATCTCGGTCCCGGCGGTTTGTCCGCCGGTCGTGGACGCGTTCTAGAGTCGCCATCGTGACCGCCGAGGCGCGCTCGTGACCGAGATCCCCGAGCACCTGCTCAAGCGTTCGAAGGAGCGCCGTGCCGCGCTGGGCCTGCCCGGTGGCGAGGGCGGCGACGCCCAGGCTGCCGCGGGCGACGCGCCCGTGCCCGCCGAGGCCGCGCCGGTCGAGACCGCACCGGTCGCGGCTCGGGCCGCAGCTGCGCCCGTACCGGCCGCTCCGCCTCCGCCTCCTCCCCCGCCGTACGTGCAGGCCGCGCAGGGCCGCAAGCGCATCCCGTTCTGGGCCATGCCGGTCATCGCCCTCCTGCCGCTCTGGGCCGTCATCTACTACAACGCCGTCAAGGTCCCGCCGCAGAACGACGACGTCCTCGCCCAGGGCGCGACCGTGTACGCGGCGTGCAGCGGCTGCCACGGTCCCACCGGCGCCGGCGGGTCCGGCGCGCAGCTCAACCAGGGCGAGGTGCTGAAGACCTGGCCCGATCCCAAGGGCATGATGCAGTGGATCCACCTCGGCGCCACCGACTGGACCGGCAGCACGTCCAAGGCCGACTACGGCGATCCGAAGCGGCCCGGTGGCCCCCACAACACCGCCACCCACGAAGCGGTGATGCCGGCCTTCGGGGACCTGTCGGCGGCCGACCTGGCCGCGGTGACCCGCTACGTGCGGGAGACCCTGTCGGGTGCGCCGGACGAGACCGACGTCGTCAACGAGGAGCTCGCGCAGTCGGCCATCGACGACGCCGACAAGGGCTCGCTGGTCTACAAGAACCAGAAGCCCGACCCCGCGCGCATCAAGGCCTCGACGCCGTCGTCTGGTTGATCGCGTGACCCCCGACCGCCACGACGTGTTGGTGGTCGGGGGTGGCCCCGCGGGGGCATCGGCGGCGTTCTGGTTGGCCGAGGCCGGCCACGACGTGGTGGTCGTCGAGAAGAAGCGCTTCCCGCGCGAGAAGACCTGCGGCGACGGGCTGACGCCGCGGGCGGTCAAGCAGCTCACCGACATGGGCCTCGCCGGACGGCTCGAGGAGTTCCACCGCTACGACGGGCTCCGGGCGGTCGCCCACGGCATCACCCTCGAGCTCGAGTGGCCGGCCCACCCCGACTT
>JAFBAD010000335.1 GCA_019247975.1 Acidimicrobiia bacterium | reverse complement strand
TGGGCGAGCGGCGAGGAGTGCAGAGACAGGACGGCCAGGCTGCGCACGCGAAGCCCAACCTAGCTACCCGACCGCAGATTCCTCCGAGGCCTCCTCGTGGGCCCGGGCGGCGCGGAAGGACTCGTAGATGCGGATGAGGGTCCGCTTCTGCTCCTCGTCGAGGAAGGGGTCCCGCCGGATCTCCGCGGCGAGGTCGATGTCGTCGGGCCGCTCCTCGAGGATGCCGGCCCGGATGTAGAGCGTCTCCGAGCTGATCTCCAGGGCTCGGGCGATCTGCTGGAGGATCTCGGCCGACGGCTTGCGCAGGCCCCGCTCGATCTGGCTGAGGTACGGGTTCGAGATGCCGGCCATCTCCGAGAGCTTCCGCAGCGACAGGTGCCCCACCCGGCGCTGCTCACGGATGAACTCGCCCAGGTCCCGCCAGCGCTGCTCGAGCTCGTTCACCCCCACCACGCTAGGTCCCGACGGTGGCCGAAGGACAACCAGCGCGAGCGCGACGCGCACCTTCGCGAGCGGCGGCGCCTACAGGACCCGCTGCATGAGGATGCCGACCAGGAGCGCCCAGGCCGGCCCGAGCACGAGCAGTGAGTCGAGCCGCCGCAGCGCGGGTGCCCGGGCGTCCACGCTGGGCAGGAGCGCGCTCGCCAGCACCTGGCCGAGCGGGCAGCCGAGGGCGGCGAACCCGCCGAACACGAACACCGAGGCGCCGTCGAAGGGCGGCACCCGCAGCACGGCCACGACCATGCACATCGCCGCGATCGCGACGATCCCGGCGATCGGCCCCTCGACGCTGGACGACGCCCCCGACCCCACGATGTAGTCACCGACCTCGTAGGCGGCGACGAGCACGACGATCGTGACCGCAGCGCCGATCTCGAGGCGCAGCGTGAGGATCACGCCGGCCGCGCCGATGCCGACCGGCAGCGCGCTGAGCAGGGTCGTCCCCGCCGCGTCGAGCACGCCGCGCAAGGTCCTGGTCTCGAGGGCCGCCACCGCAAGGGTGACGACGACCGCGCCGAGGATGGCCAGGCCCAGCGAGCCGACGCCCCAGGCTGCGCCGGCGGCGACCGCCCCCGCAGCCAGCGCCGCGACCCACCGGTCCGCCTTCGAGCCGACGGCCCGCCAGGCCGACGCGGTCTGGAAGCCGGCCAGCGCGGCCATCGCGGCGTAGAGCGGGACGAGGGCGCCCGGGCCGACGGCGAGCGCGCCGACGACCAGCAGGAACCAGAGCACCCCGAGCGTGACCCGGGGACCCGACGTGTCGTAGACGACGGCCAGCCGGCGCCGGAACAGCGTCGGCTTCTGGCGGTGGTGGACCACCGCGCGCGGCTTGCCGCGCAGCACGACCGCGCCCTGCGGGACCGGCGGCCGGGGCGCGGTGACCCGTCGCCAGGTGCGCTGGACCACACCGTCCGGCGCGGGGGCCTGCCCGGACAGGCCGCGGCGGGGCATGCGGACCGGACGGGTGGGCGGCCCGGCGCCGCGGTCGGCCTCGGGCCGCGGACCGGAGGACGTGCTCACCACCCGCACCCGATCCCACCGCCCGAGACGGGCGGGAGCACCGCGACCTCGTCGTCGTCTCCCACCGCCTCGGCCGGCTCGGCCGGCTCACCGTTGCGCCAGACCTGGGAGCGCTCGAGGACCGCGGCGAAGTCGGGGCCGTACCGGCCCTGCGCGCTCTCGAGCACCTCGCCCACCGTGGTCCCGGCGATCACATCTCGGCCCGTGCCTGCGGCGTCGCGGGCGGCGGCGAAGAGCCGGAGGACGGCCATGGCAGTGCGCGAGCCTAGGGCGCACGGCGGAACCCGCCGGGTCTTCTCCCGCCGGCGGCCACGTCTTCTACCGTCGAGGGGGATGGCGCGGATCCTGCTCGTGCGGCACGGCGAATCGGAGTGGAACTCGCTCGGCCGGTGGCAGGGCCAGGCCGATTCACCGCTCAGCGACCTCGGCCGGCGCCAGGCCAAGGCGGCCACCCGGGCGCTCGGCCCGGTCGACGCGGTCGCCTGCTCGGATCTCCAGCGGGCGCAGGTGACCGCCGAGATCATCGCCTCGGAGCTGGGCATCGGGCCCGTGGTGGTCGACCCGGACCTGCGCGAGCGCGACGCGGGCGAGTGGTCGGGGCTCACCCGGGCCGAGATCCACGACCAGTGGCCGGGGTTCCTGCCCGACGACCCGATGTACCGGGACGCAACGCCACCGGCCGAGGCCCGCCGCCCGCCCGGCTGGGAGCCCGAGGACCAGCTCTGCGCGCGGGCGCTCCGGGCGATCGGACGCCTGGCCGAACTGGTCGGCGACGGCGACGTGCTGGCGGTGACCCACGGCGGCCTCATCTACGCGGTCGAGTCCCACCTCGGCGACTCGTGGCAGCGCATCCCCAACCTCGGTGGGCGCTGGTTCGAGGCCGGCAACGGCACGCTGGAGCTCGGCGAGCGGGTGGTGCTCGTCGACCCGCACGACGTCGCCGTCACGACCCCGGACCAGATCTGATGGACCAGCTCGAGCTCGACTTCACGAGGATCGACGAGACGCCCGCCGCCGGCGCACCGGCCGCCCTCGAGGTCGAGGTGATCCGCAGCCCCCGTCGCCGCAAGACGGTGGAGGCTTCGGTCGTCGACGGCCGCATCCGGCTGCTCCTCCCGGCCCGCATGTCGGCCAAGGAGGAGCGCCACTGGGTCGAGGTGATGCGGCGCCGCCTCGAACGCCAGCTCCGGCCGCCCAGCGTCGACCTGCCGTCCCGAGCGGCCGAGCTGGCCCGCCGCTACGACCTCCCCCGGCCCGCCTCGATCCGCTGGGTGGACAACCAGAGCCAGCGCTGGGGGTCGTGCACGCCCGCCGACGGCACCATCCGCATCTCGTCGCGCCTCGACGGCTTCCCCGGCTGGGTGGTCGACGCGGTCATCGTCCACGAGCTCGCGCACCTCGCCGTGCCGAACCACTCCCGGGCGTTCCACGCGCTCGCCGACCGCTACCCGCGCACGGAGCGGGCGGCCGGCTTCCTCATCGCGAAGGGTCTGGCCGACCCCGACGAAGCGGACCCCGACTGAGGGCGCTAGGCCGCGTGCTCGGCGCAGGCCCGCGTGAGGGGGGCGGCCGTGAGCACCTCGGCGTCGATGTCGCCGCCGCACACCTCGCACCGGCCGTAGGAGCCGGCATCGAGTCGCCCGAGCGCGGCCTCGACCGCCCGCAGGTCGGCGTCGACGACGTCGAGCGTGTCGCCGGCCGACGCGCCGGGCTGCTCGTCCCGCTCCGTCGGAGGAGCCTCGGGTTCCGGCAGGTGCACCTCGGGTTCCATCGGGGTCGACGGTAGTGGCAACCGGTCCGGCCACCGGTGCAATCGAGCAGGCGACCAGCCTCCGCGCCGTCGGCGTCGCCTTCTTCTCCCTCGGGCTGTTCTTCGGGACCTGGGCGGTCGGCGCGGCCGACATCGAGCACGCGCTCGGCGTCGGCCACGGCGGGTTCGGTGCGCTGCTGGCCGTCGCCCTGGCCGGGACGGTCGCGACGAGCACCCTCACCGGCGCGCTGGTGGAGCGCTTCGGCACCCAGGTCGTGCTCGCGTCCGGGTGCATCGCGTTCGCGGTGGCCGCCGGGGCGGTGGGCCTCGCCGGTGGGCGGGCGGTGACGCTCGGGTGCGCGACCCTCGCCGTCTACGCGTGCAGCGGCGTCGTCGACGTCTCGATGAACGTCGCCGCGGCGGCCGAGCTCGCCGAACGGCCGGGCAGCCTCGTGCGCTTCCACGCGCTGTTCAACGGCGGCGCGACCGCCGGCGCGGCGGCCGCCGCGGTGGCGACCCGGGTGGCCGACGACTGGCGGCTCGGCTTCGCCCTCCCGGCCGCGGCGATGGTGGTCGCGGCGATCGCCTGCCGGATCGGCGGGGTCCCCTCCGCGCCCCCGGGCGAGCACCACGGTCTCCTCCACTCGGTGCGCGTCGTGCGGCGCGAGCACCTCGTAGCGCTCGCGATCGTCTTCGCGTGCAGCGCGCTGGTCGAGGGCGGCATCGACACGTGGGGCGTGCTCGTGCTGCGCAACCAGCTCGGGGTCACCGTCGCGGCGGGAGCCACCGCGTACGTCCTGGGTCAGGCGCTCGCCACCACGTCGAGGACGGTCCTCGGCCCGGTGGCCGGGCGCTTCGGTGCGGCGAGGGGCGTCGCGGTCGGCAGCGGCCTGGCGGCGGCCGGGCTCGTCCTCGTGGGCGTGGCCCCGTCCGTCGGCGCAGCCGTCGGCCTGGCGCTCGCGGCGACCGGCGTGTCGGTGTGCTGGCCGATGCTGCTCGCGTACGCGTCGCAGGGCCGCGACCGACCGGCCGGTGTGGTGAGCGGGGTCACCGCGATGGGGTACGTGGGCTTCGTCGTCGGTCCGGTGGTCATCGGCACCCTCGCCGAGCTCGTCGGCCTGCGAGCCGCTGTGCTCCTGCTCGCGCTGGTGGCCGCCGCGGTGGCGATCGCCCCGACGCGCGTGACGCCGTCGGTCAGCTGATCGCGTACTGCAGCGCGACGCGCGTCTCGACGAACGGCTTGATCAGCTCGTCGATGATCTTCCGGTGCGCCGGGTGATCGCGGTAGATCGCCCAGCTCTGCTCGTCGTCGAGGTCGGCGACGACGCAGAAGTCGAAGCTCGCCGGCTCCAGATCCATGTCCCGGCCGAAGTGGTAGTCCCGCAGCTCGGGGATCGCACCGGGCAACGTGGCCAGTGCGACCTCGATCGCGTCGACCTGCTCGTCGCTGGTGCCTTCCTTCCAGCGGAACATCGCCACGTGGCGGAGCACTACTGCAGCCCCCGATGGGCGCCGCCGTCGACCGGGATCGCCGCGCCGGTGATGAAGCGGGCCTGATCCGAGCACAGGAAGGCGACGACCCAACCGAAGTCCTCGGGCCGGCCGACCTCACGGGTCGGGATCTGCCGCGCCGCCTCGGTGAGATCGCCGCCGTGGATCGACCGCAACCGGTCGGTCGCATGCGACCCCGGCTGCACCGAGTTCACGGTCACGCCGTCGCCTGCGACCTCCAGCGCCAGCGTCTTGAGGAAGCCGGTCGTCCCGGCCCGTGCGGTGTTCGAGAGGATCAGGCCTTCGATCGGCTGGCGGACCGAGATCGACGTGATCGCGACGACCCGGCCCCACCCCTGCTCGCGCATCGCCGGCACCGCGGCCGCGCACATCGCCACGGTCGAGAGCAGGTTCTGCTCGATGGCCGGTCCGTAGAGCTCGAGGTCGATCGAGCCGAAGCCGCCCGCCGGCGGGCCGCCTGCGTTGGGCACGAGGATGTCGACGCCCCCGAGCGCGTCGATCGCATCGGCGACGAAGCGACCGCCGCCGGCCGCGGTGGAGAGGTCGCCGGCGATCCCGACCGCATCGCCGCCGGCGTCGGTGATGGAGCGCACCGCCTCGTCCAGGCGAGCGGAGTCGCGCCCGCACAGCGCCACCCGCACGCCTTCGGCGGCGAGTGCCTGCGCCGACGCGAGGCCGAGGCCGGCCGAAGCTGCCGCCACCGCCGCCCGCTTGCCCCGGATGCCGAAGTCCACGGCGGCAACCTACCCACGGGTTCTGTCGATCGGGGGGCCCACGGTTCTGTCGACTGGAGGCCGCGGGGATGGATGCGGACGCCATGGCTGCTCCCGCCACCGATGCTCCGGTCGCCGATCCCGAGCAGGTCGCGGTCGAGGCCGGGCTGCGGTACGTGTCGGACCTCGCACCCGGCATCACCCGAAAGAAGCGGGGCAAGGGCTTCAGCTACGTGCGGGCCGACGGCACCGTGATCACCGACCCACAGGAGCGCGCCCGGATCGCGACCATCGCCATCCCGCCGGCGTGGACCGACGTGTGGATCTGCTCCCGGCCCGACGGCCACATCCTGGCGACCGGCCGCGACGCACGCGGGCGCAAGCAGTACCGCTACCACCCCCGCTGGCGCGAGGTGCGAGACGCCGACAAGTTCGGCCAGCTGGCCGAGTTCGGCACGGTGCTGCCCGACATCCGCAAGGCGGTCGACGCCGACCTCAAGCGTCGAGGTCTCCCCCGGGAGAAGGCGCTGGCCCTCGTGGTCAAGCTCCTCGACGAGACGCTCATCCGCATCGGCAACGAGGCCTACGCGGCCGAGAACGAGTCGTACGGGCTGACGACGCTGAAG